>PMBQ01000091.1 GCA_003152955.1 Candidatus Bathyarchaeota archaeon | reverse complement strand
CAACTTGACTGACAATGCCTACGGTTATGGTGTTGGATAAGCCGAATGGGTTTCCAATTGCGACAATGGGGTCGCCAACCCTAACAGTCGAGGATGAACCTAAGTGGAGCGGATGGAACTCTGCTACTGTCGTCTTAACGGATATTATTGCCAGGTCGCTGTAACCGTCGGACCCGATTACTTGAGCTTGGTACGCGTCACCGTTCGAGAAGGTCACAGTGGAATTAACGACGCCGTCCAATACGTGGAAATTGGTCAGGATATAATACGAATTGTCATACGTTATCACGAAGCCCGTTCCAAGCACCCCCGAGATTATTGTTGCGGGGCCATTGTCAGTGAGGGCCAGCTGTGCAACAAACCCCCGCACAGTTACTATGCTGGCGGCTGACTTGTCGTATATATCGGCCGGGGTCAGGGCCCTCGTTCGAAATACATCAAGCACTGGGCTATAGTATAGCGCGATGGATCCTAAGATCACGATGACCAGCAGAAGTCCAGCAGTGATTCTTCGATACGAATCTAATTTACGCTTCAAATTCCGAGAACATCCTGAGCTCTGAACTGTAGCTCGAAACTTTGCGAGGCCAGTTCGAATGTCCTAATAAACTGCTATGTAAAGAACGGCAGTAAAGCACAGAGGGCTAAGCCGCGCTCTCGTTCCCTAACTGGGGGATTGTGGAAGCTATTTCTTGTGGCGTCGATGTTGTCTCGTGACGCTGATTGCAAATAAACCTGCAATTATGCCGACCAGTATTGATTCGATGGGATAACCAGGTATTCCAAGTGGGAGCGTGGGGAGGTAGGAGGCAGTGTATTCCGCAGGAGCAGTCACAGTGATGGGTTTCGCAACGTTGAAACCGGTCGAGTTGCGCCAACTTGCGAATTGGAAGTATGTCATGGCCGTTTCGTTGGCGGTTGGGTCGAGTGCCTGACCTTGATTGTACCACGCTGAATAGGGTTGATTCACAGTGAGAGGATAACTTGCATTGTTGATGTTGATTGTGACAGAGGTGGAATTTGGAAGCCCGCTGACTTTGAATGTAACTTGATATTGCGTTGCCCATTGTGCTGCGACGTTTATCGGTTTGTTAGCGGTCAACGTGAAACTGGTGCTGGTGCCTGAGTAGTCGCCTGTCCATCCTGTGAATATTCGGCGTGTTCTATTACTGTAGTCAACCTGTGGCTGAATTGAAAGTCGCACAACAGATCCAGCATCATACCACCCTGATCCTTGAGGTGCTCCATAAGAGGACACGGCTTGGATGAAGTATTGAAGCTTCCAGATTGCCTGCAACTTTGTGGGTGAGTTTACTGGAAACTGAAAGTCTGGGGCTTGGGCCATAGAGGTCACATTCCAGCCAGTGAACACTCCTCTCGTACCGTTTGAGAATTGTACGATTGGCTGTACAGTCACATTTGCTGTTGTTCCCACATTGTACCAACCTGCTCCCGAAGGCGACCCCGTGGAGGAAAGTACCGTTACGTAGTATTGTCGTATCCAATTCGCTTGAAGAGTGNNTGAGCTGTAATCACCAGACCAATTCGTGAAGAGCAGCCTTGACCAGTTGGGAATCACGTTCGAGGTAGCATTCGAGGAAACTGAGGCGACGCTGCTTGAATTGTACCAACCGCCCGTCGATGTGGCTCCCTGGTTGCTCTTCACGGTGAGTAGGTATTGAGTGCTGAACATGGCGGTTAGTTGTGTGTTATTGGTAACGGTTATCTGGCGCGGATTCACGCCGTTTCCATCCGTCCATCTCGAGAAGGATTGACGCACACCTTGGGAAGTGTTCACTGCAGATTGGATCTGAACAGTGATTGTGCCAGTTGGGACGCTTGCTTGTAGTTGTGTTGAGTTGAGTTTGTATTGTACACTATTGATTTTGACCCAGACACTTGAGCCGTTTGAAACCAAGTTTAGCGGTACGTTGATTGTGAGTGTTGGTCCGACGTACACAGTGAAGGTTGCCACGTTGCCAGCCCTGCTTAGCTCATTTAGTGCATTGAGTGGATCGATTATCACTTTGAAGAGGTGGCTTCCGACCACGGATTTCCAGGTGAAAGAGGTTTCCACGGTCGAACCAGCGTTCACGCTGACGTGCATGGTCGTGTATTGTGATCCGTCCAAGTCGACTTCGATGAGAACGTTGCTAGCGCTTTGCGTGCCTTGGTTTGCAATATCTACGAATATGGTTACAGTCGTGTTCGGCAGTGTAATGACAACAGGTTGAGTGAATATCTTCGTGATCGAAAGTTGGACGTAGTTTTGAGTTGGAGGCTGGATAGGCCCGCCCTGGCCCACCCTTATTTGATATGAGTTCCCAACTTGACCGGTGACCGCGATTGTGATACCGTTGCTTGCATCGTTGAAAGTTTGGCCGACCGTCCATGTTGCAGCTCTCAATCCGGAAACGTCTGGATTAGCGTCCATGACTTGAACCCTTCCTACTGTTGATGTTTCGTCTACGTAGAGAATCAACACTCCTGCGGATGGAAGAGCCGAGTCAAAACCCGTCCGCTGTCTGACCTCTACAAGGTAATACTTGGAGGAAACGCTACTCGAAATCAGAACCTGAACAGCGTGGATATTATTGGACGCGAGTTCAGTAGGATCAATTGTGTAATTAGAAACGTATCCCGGATTTGCAACGCCTAACGTCGAGCCGCCTATCCATCCGAGCTGTATCTTACTCCAGGAATCCATATGGGCTGGAGTTGACCCGGGCGGATTCCCGTTCCACAACCCTGCATCCATTAGCGTCCAAGGTCCCATTATTGTTCGACCAGTCTGCGTATTGTAGAGATCCGGTAGACCTAACTGATGACCAAACTCATGTGCAAAGACTCCTATCGGAGATGCTCCTCCAGCTTCCAATTCTGGATCAATGCTGAACTTGTTGAGCGACCTGCCCTTTGCCTGAACCCAGATACCCCCCAAGTAGGTCACCGACCATACGTCGTTCTTTACTCCACTGGACTCTTGGCCGTAACCTGAATGAACGAAAACGAAATAATCGTAATTAGTGAAATTCACATCATGCTGCGCCGCTTGCACAGAGTCGCTCGCGATCATCCAAGAGCTGTCTGATCCAGTGCAGTCAGAGTCATCAATTCCGAGACAGTCTAGACCGTAGTGTGATTCCACATAAGGCAGTGTATACCATCCGAACACATCCACCTGAAGTGAAACAGTGCCGTATGATATTTCCTGGTAGTATTGATTCACTTGGCCAACCCATTCTTGCCTAAGTTGACTGACACTCACAGTTGCGGCGATGTCCGAATATTGAGCGGCAATCACAAGGACCCTCAAGACACCCCTTACTGGCGCAAGTTGAGTCGTGGAACCAACGATGGGGGGTGCCGGCAGCGGAATACCGTAGCTCGGAGCATTGGACGCTGTGAACGGTAATTTGGACACATCGGACGCAGACGCGAATGGTACCATGACGAGTAGGAGGAAGAGCGTAAGCAGTATCCTGTTGATGATCCTTTCCCGCATCACCGAAGCACGGTCCCTTTGATGAAACACATGTGACCGTGAGCGAATTTTCATAAAGCGTTTAGACGCATAGAAAGGTGAACTTCTACAACAATAAACGCTAAACGATTAACAGCGTTCGTACAACGTTACTCAGTCCAGATCTCTCTATTCTGCCCCACGCTTGCTCGGGTGGAGAGATTTTGACTCGGCGGGGCGAGGAGACAGATGAAGCACTAGAACGAGACAAGAGAGAAGTGTGTATCAGCCTCAAATGAGTTCTTTGCAGTCGGCTTGTGGACACTTAAGCCAAGTCAAGATTAGTAGTACTCGAACACAGATCTGACTTCAGACCATAGCTCAGTCAGTTCCGGTTCAGATATGGGATTATTTGATAATATTGGCTTTGGGGGTCGGTCCTCTAGGCATAGCGGATGGCGATCGTTCCTCGACCTCCAGCGTTTTTCGTTTATAGTTATTCCTTACTCTTGCTTAGCTTCGCAGGAAATTCGATCTTATCGACTTGAAATTCAGACCTTCAGAGATAAAGCGAGTGCCCATGGCCCAATGTGTTCCAGCGTTCGATATAGAAGGCCTACCGGTTGCTTCCGACCACGGATATGACTACTTATCATTAAAGCAGTATGAAATCTACATGTTAAACGTACTTAACGTAATGATGAAACCATGACTCTCAAGTTCGACGGAGCCCGGAAAGAAAAACCATGAAAATCGCTTTGGTCAACCCTCCCTTCACTCTCGACGATCTCGTAGGAACGACGAAGAGTATGAAGAGAGTGATGAATGTGATTCAACCACTCGGGCTCGCATATTTGGCGGCAGTCCTGGAGCAAGACGGGCACGACCTAGTCATTGAAGACTGCCAGTGTTTGGGAACCTCCCACGCGGAGTTGACCCGCAAACTTGCCGAGTATTCGCCTGACATCATCGGAATAACTTCAACTACGCCTACATTCGCCAGCTCAATCCGAACCGCAACATTAGCCAAGGAAACGTTGCCCAATACCCTTGTAGTGATTGGTGGAGCGCAAGTCTGCGCGGTCCCAGAACAGACCATGTCCTTCAAATGCTTTGATATCGGGGTAATTGGCGAAGGCGAACGCACGGCACAAGAGCTTGTCACTCACATCCAAAACGACGGCATGGAACATCTAGATAGAGTGAAAGGGATAGTCTTCAGGCACAATGGCTCGATAGTCGAGACTGAAAGACGGCCGTTCATAAGTAATTTGGATGAACTCCCGTTTCCTGCAAGGCATCTTCTTCCCCCTCTCGAAAGATACCAACCAACGCCGGCTTCTCACAGAAGGCTCCCGCATGCGACAGTCATAGGAAGTCGCGGCTGTGCTGGAGCTCGTTGCGTATTCTGTGACCGGAGAGGGCAAGGCTTCACGGTAAGGTATCGAAGTGTTGAGAATGTATTCAATGAAATAGAGGAGCTCGTCAACGTATACGGAGCTAGAGATCTCAAGTTCTTTGACGATACCTTCACACTGAATCAGAAGCGGGCTCTCGCAATGTGCGAGGAATTCAAGAAACGACGACTAGACATTACCTGGGCCTGTTGTACACGGACGAACACCGTTAGCAGAGACCTATTGAAAGCCATGAAAGACGCTGGATGCTGGGAAGTCGAATTCGGCGTCGAGTCCCTAGATGAGGAAGTGCTCAGGAAGCTCCAAAAGATGACAACAGTCAGTGACAATGTTCAGGCAGTCAAATGGTGCCACGAAGTAGGAATTAAGGTCAGGGCGCAGTACATTATTGGCACTCCTTTTCACACACCGGAGGCCATGGAAGAAACCCTGAAAGCAGCCATCAAACTCAACACGCACATTGCACATTTCAACAAATTCACCCCCTACCCCGGATGCGAACTCTATAGGATGCTTTCTGAGCAAGGCTACCACTATGATTTCACGAACTGGCACAGCCAGCTTGACTTGAAGGGGGAGATAATGTACACTCCCCCCGGCATGACAGAGGAGAGCTACAAGAAATGGGCCATAGAGGCCAATCGACGATACTACCTACGAGCCAAGTATATTGCAAAGGAACTCTCGAGCGTTAGGAGTCTAGAAGATGTTCGAAGCCTGTGGAACGGTTTTCTTGCGATTGGCGGCCTCTAGGGCTTCGGCGATAACTCTTGAACAGTTCGAACGCGAGAATAATGTAGAATGGCACGTACTGAATGAGGTCTATTAGTAGACGTGTCTGCGGATCCGCCGCTTCATATGAAGGCGGGGGAAAGGAATTGTATTTCATGTATCCCATGAAGATCGTCCCAGAAAGAAGCAGCCAAGAGGGGGATGTGAAGAATGCGAGAAATGGAACTATCCAAATCACGTACCAAGGGAAGAATGCCCGGTTCAGTAAGAGAAGAGACCCGATAAGAATCAATGAGAGCTTCATAACGTCACTTCTTTGCTTCATCCTATGCCGCGAAAAGTAGAACGCCCAAAGCAGAATTCCCAAGTAGACCACATATGTGAGCACTTGGGCTGCAAACCCAGGGTTCGCAAAGACACCCATCATCGTCATGAGCCATACGAAGGTAGGGAATATGCTGCCGTTGAAATCGACTGTGTTGATTGCGAACAAAAGACCGTTGAAGAGACTCAGGCCCATGGTAAGAAGTGGAGCATAGACGACGACAACGGTCGCTAGAAAAATCGTTGTCGCTCGCTTTCCCCAGCGTTTGAATACATATGGAAAGAGAAAGATTGGATAGAATTTGGACACAACAGACAGCCCCATGACATGTGCAGACAGAACATTCTTCGCTCGCAGAAACAGTAAGAAGAACACGAACAAGAGAAAGACCACCATGGGGTCATTGTGACCGCTCTGGGCAACTTCAATTATCGGAAGCGGAGCCCACGCATACACAATTACATTTTTCGCATCAAGATTCAGCTCTCTTAGCACTAGGCAAATCATCCCAATTAACGCCAGATCGAAGATGAAGAAGACTACCTTGTAACCGAAA
>PMBQ01000106.1 GCA_003152955.1 Candidatus Bathyarchaeota archaeon | reverse complement strand
GCCGATTCCGAAAAAGCTCGCTCCATTTCGAGAAGACCTAATCAAAATGCATTCGCTGATCACGCGCCCACCGACTACCGTAGACTTGGAAAAAATGGACACAGTTTAATACCACAACAGTAATTGTAGCGACTCGATTTCGATGAAGATAGCTGAACTGAAACCAGGCATGAAACAGGTCGAAATTGCAGCAAAAGTCCTGTCAATCTCCGACACCAGAGAAGTCACCACTAGAGCTGGCGAACAGTCCAGAGTCGCTGAGGCTATGGTCACCGACGATTCTGGTACAGTAAAACTCACACTTTGGAACGAGCAAATAGATCAAGTGAAACCTGACAACAACGTCACTGTCGAAAATGGTTACGTAACCAGTTTTCGTGGAGAAACCCAACTCAACGTAGGACGATACGGGAAGCTTACTGTTCAATAGATACGAAATACAATACTCCCGTTCCCGCTAGTGCCGACAATTGAGCACAGATGACCGTTTCGAGGAAATCAAGCGATTACTTGATTCCACGGTAAGTGAATTCCAATCACTCTTCGAATCTGCCGGCGGTTTCGAGGATTCGAGAGTCGGAAATGGCTGGAGTCCAGAGAAAATCGATCCGCAAATCTACTTCTTACAACCAAGACCATTAACGGAACTCACGAAAATAGCTGAAGAACGCAAACGCTCACTGTTTCGCAACAGAATGTTCTCGTTTCTGAAACCTCCCGAGAATGAAGTTCACCTGGCAGGTGAACCTAGTCTCAAGCTGATACCCTTCTGGATGATAAAGGGCTTTCACGAGTGTTTCTATTTCAGGGGCAGTTCGTACAAGATCGATATCCCTGAAGATGTTGTTGCCGTTGAAGCTGAAGGAAAGATACGAGACCTCATGGGACGAGAATCTGGTGATGCTCAGGGTATATCTGGTCTCACAAGGCGCCTGCTCGGGAGAAGAGAGTGGCCGGGCGTGAAATCATTTCGTCTTAATGACGCGACGGAGTTAGCATACATGTACAAGGAGGGCTTGTTCTTCGTAAACGCCGATGGGAAGGAAGACTTAGAGGCCGAAGCCTTCTTTGAAGGAAAACTTCCACTTCAAGAGATCAGCCATCAAGAAATAGCTAAGCAATTCCCTGGCTCGAGTTTCGTGTCCAGCTCGATGTCGAAGGAGGAATTGGTTCGAAAATTGCATGCCTCAATGGTCAGGCCTCCCCCGACGTTTACCCGGATCTTGAGCAATAGATTTCAAATCACGATCTTGGCGGAGTACTTGATGCCCGTTTTCACATTCACGTATATGTGGCGGGGAGAACGAAAAGACCTCTTGGTGCATGGTTTTACTGGTGGAATCTTTCAGTAGCCAATGGCCTTGCTTTTTGCAAGGTTTTTCTCAGTCTGAGATACGCTTTCCTTCCATATCGCGAGATCGTCCAACGCACGAATAGGGCAACCGCTACAATAACCGTAATGAGAACCAGGAAGAGATATGGTTGTGCCGCCACTACATAGGTTCCGGTGCCCGAGTTCCCGAACGCATCAACTGCTTGAACCCTCAATGTCCACTTTCCGATGTGCCACAGATCCCCGATCGCGCTGGAATACGAACCGCGCCAGGCGTCAATGGTCGGGTCATAAGTTAGTTCGATCTTGGTCGCGTTGTCTGAAACAAATGCTCGCACAGTTCCGTTTGCCAGCGGGGCACCATCGGGGTATGTGATCTTCGATATTATGCTGACTTGCCCAAATGGCACTTGTATTTGAGTCCCATTGACTTGACTTGTGATCAGCAAACTCGCGTTACTTACTCGGAAATATCCGGAGAACACGTCTGAAGTACTGCCCTTGTTTCCGAAACCGTCATCAAAAGACATGGCTGTGAGTCCGAACCGATATTTGGAACTGAGTGTTGCATTTGCGAGGATCTTCGCCTCGGCTGTCCAAATGCCGTTTGACGTGTCAACGAGCGAGACTGGTACGGAGGCAACAGTGGATTGATTTTGTTGAAGAGTGACTGGCTGAAGATTGGGTTTCGATTTGACCACCGGACTTCCGTCTGGATAGGCTATGGTGAGAGCGATTTTCGCGGTCTCGGTTCGTTGATAGGAGGGATCTGGTTGCTGTGAGACCCTCACAGTGAGTGCAGCCTGAGTTACCGTAAATGCTAGTTCAGAGAGGTAATCCTGCTGTGCGTTGTCGAAAGTTCCGGTTCCGTCAATGAAGACCCTATATGCGTCGGTGACCGAGTCTTCAGGAATTCTCCATGTGTAGTTGAAATTCCCTTTTACATTCGTGGCTACCGTTGTTGTCTTGACATACTCGCCCGCGGAATTTCGTATGCTGAGTTTGGCGTTTACTCCTGGAAACAGGCCTCCACCAAGTATTGTGAGAGACTCCGTCCGTTGATAGAGAGGTTTTGAGGTTCCCCAGATTCCAAAATGGGCTCTTGCCTGCGAGGTGTCAACGGTTGACGAATTTGAAATACTCACCAAGTACGTACCCAAAGTCGAATTTACGGAAAGCGGTAGGCCTC
>PMBQ01000424.1 GCA_003152955.1 Candidatus Bathyarchaeota archaeon | reverse complement strand
CTGCTGAGAATTCTGGTAGACCTTCTCGAATTATTTTTCTAGCCACGGAATCAATATCATATTCAACTCGTCTGACATCGAAAGAGAATTTGCCCTCGGACAGTGTTAGAATTGCGAAAGCAGCGCGTCGATCACCGTCTCTGGGTTGACCGACACTGCCGGGATTTGCCAGCATCTCTCCCTCGAAATCGTAAAGCATTGGGATATGTGTGTGGCCTAGGAGAACAAGCGGCGCTCCTGCTCTCTGAATCAATTGTCGTGCTGACTGTGCCGGGATGCCGGGGAAAATGTACTCACTGAGCGAATCTCTCGGACTTCCGTGAAAGAGAGCCAAATTAATATTGTTTAGTTCAATCTTAGCTGAGGAAAGCAGATTGGAAAGGTAGTCTTGGTTTTGGGGCGTGACCTGACGTCGCGTCCACCTGACGGCTATCTCCGCATGTGAGGAAAAGCCGCTGACATCGCCAGTTGACACAGCGTAATCATGATTTCCACCTAGCACAATCGCAGGTTGCAGCTGTTGAAGCTGCTCAACGACCTCGTTTGGCTGGGGGCCATATCCAACCAGGTCGCCTAGAAATAGAAGATAATCATATGTGGGTAGGTTAGCGATGACGGCCAGAAAGGCTTCGAGGTTTGAATGTATGTCGGAGATTATTACGATTCTCAATGACAGGATCAACAGTACGAATCTATGCCAGCCAGAAATGGTTGACGTGCAACCTAAAGTTCGATCGGTTCTATGTATGAGAGATCTTCGCCGCAATACGGGCAAAGCTTGAACTTCCTGTCTACCTGTTTGCCGCATTCAGGGCATTCGATTTTCAACGCATTCCTACAGAATGGGCAGAGTGAGAAGTCAGCAGATACCCTGCGTCCACACTTTGAGCACTCATGTTCATCCCCCGATCTTTCGGACCTCTCTGATCTTTCGATGATCACAGGGAAAGGCTGCCCAGGTTGTGACGTAGACGTGCGGATGATATTCTCACGAAGGATACGATGCAGTTGGTAGGCATCGCTTTTCGACAGGTTGCTAATTCTTATGCTCTGAACGCCGGACCGCATTAGAATCTCGACGCTCGCCTTGCGCACACCGCGGTCAAGTTTGATGTTGACCATGTTTGAATACGGGTAATCAACGAAGCTCTTCTTCAGCCGCAATCCACCTGATTTTCTAAGTATTATGCGCTGGTCGCTGACGACGACTGTCTCGCTACCTTGAACTATCCAAGCGACCTTTTCATCGTAGTTGATCAAATGTTTCATGTCTTCAGGTAGCATTGCCAAGACTTAGACCCTCGCAGCATGTTGAGATTCCGCACAAATCTGATGATAAGATGTATTGCATTACTGCATCAAAAAACCAGTCATCAAAAGCCTACAAACCAACCAAGACACGGCAATCTCATACACCATGATTAAGATGGGTTAACTAAGCTCCAGCTTCCAAGACGCCTCGGATCGCCATGGAAATTATCGAAGAGAAACTAGAAGTCAATTCCAGATTCTTCAGAATAAATTCCCTGCAATTAGAGAATGCAGTGGTGGCGTTCTTTTTTGAAGAGCGAATGCGAATGGGAACTGTCGCCATCGCCATGCCTGGAACCGGAGAAGTGGCTGCTGGTCGTTCATCTGTCCTCGTGGGAGGTAAGTATATGATGACCACGAGAGCCCTCGCAGAAAGACTGGCTGCCAAAACAGGAAAGATAGCGCTGGTATCATTGTTCACTCAACTTGACGAAACGGAAGCATTACGGATGTATGCAAAGCTTCTTGACAAAATCCCCAATGCGTCTCATAGCGGAGAAAAATCGTCCCCTATTGACTCAATAAGAGAGAACGTCTGAAAGAGGCGACTCGCCAAGAATTTGAGCCGCAGCTTCAGATACCTTCTCGCGATGAGAATGTTCCGTATACACTCTAATTATGTTCATGAATAGCCTCAGTTCTTCGACTACTTTGGACAGTTCAGTGATTTTCTGCGGAATCTTCTCGCCAGAACGGCTTTTTGAGAAGATCGGTATGTCGTTTGGTCCAATTTGCAGTGCATAATGGTAGGGCACTGACGGCAACGATGGCACATCTATCCCGACATCAGACGCTGGAACTCCAGCTTTTGCGGCAATTTCTTCCTCTAGCTTTAGACGCACACTCTCATTGGTAAATACACTTGAAACGAGCTCATCTTTCGCGAAAAAGGTCCTCTCGTAGGCACATTTCAGAAGTCTTCGCTCCGAAAGCGCCTTAATTATCTCGCGCGACTTGGGACTGGTTAGCAGTCTCGACCAAGTGGTGTAGTCATCCCATTCCAAATACTCAGCAGGGCTTTTGATTTCTAGGATGTTAAGGTCTTCCTTTGCTGCATCTAAAGCCTTAAGGAGCATCATTTCCACAGCTCTGGAAGCGCGATGGAAGTAGATTGCCCTGAACGATTCGAGCCGCGCGATAATCAAGCTCTCCAAAGTTGGGAGGGCTGTGATATCCATGGCCAAGTTACCGTCGAGCACATCCATCGTGTAAATGAGTCTAAACACGTCAACTGACCCATATCCGGCGCCCGTGTGATAGGAATCACGCACCACGAAGTCCATCTTGTCAACATCAAAAGAGCTGCTGATTATCTGCCTGAGGAATGGCTTTTCTGGTTTCGAAAGCATTCCCACAGCTAGGCCACTCAATTCCCTTGGGTCGAAGCCTTGGGCTCTTATTTCATCGGTCAACGCCGAATTCGCTATGATCCAGCTTGACATCTCTTCGTGATTTCGGCCAAGATACTTTACTAGCAGAGGTTCAAAGAGATGTGAGAATGGCGCATGCCCTACGTCGTGCAACAGTGCAGCTAATCGTACTTTTTGCTTTTCGTCCGATGATAGCTGAACCGGAAGGTTTTCTGCAACAAGACCGGCAAGAAACATAACACCAAGGACGTGCTCGAACCTTGTATGGTTAGCCGCCGGATAGACGTATTCGGCGCCGGCCAGCTGCCTTATCCTCCGCAGTCTTTGTACTGCGAGAGTGTCAATGATGCTCTTCTCAGTCTCAGTCAGTCGAATGTATCCGTAGATCGGATCCTTGATGAAGCCCCAGAAGCCACGTTCATTAACATTGTCACTCGCAAGTTTTGTTTCTTTAGACATTGGATCACAGACTCTCCAAACCGGACTTTCGAATTGGCATTGTTACTTGGGCAATTATGACTTTCCCACTCCCTATATACGTGGAAGCAACGCGATGAGCGCACATTCCGAACAGAGATGACCCAAAGCCAGACCGATCTCTTCAAAGAATTGGCTGCACGAATTTCCACAACTCCAGACTTACAATCCCTGCCTCGCGCTCACCGTCAATAATCCTCCACCTATGTTTCCTAGCTAGCCGCAAATACACGTCACGGACTTCACGCAGGTAGGACAGGTCTTCCTCGTGCACGTCGCGGAGCTGCCTTTTTCGTTTGAATGAGACTTTTGGAGAAACATCCAGAATCAGTACGAGATCTGGCTTGGGCAACTCCTTTTCTAACGGTTCAAGCCAATTTGGCGAGAGCCCGTGCGCGATACCATATGCCAAATTGGACGGTGTATAACGATTTATGATCACAACACGGCCGAGCTTTACTTCGCGAGCGATAGAGGCAGCATTCTCCCATTTGTTCGCCGCGTAGAGAAGATGAACCACATGAAAATCAAATCGAGTTCTTCCAGCCAAATAGAGCTTCAGCTGGTGTCCTAGTGGTGTTGCATACTCGGGGAAGCTCCAGATCGAAGTGTGATAGCCGAACTTCTGAATCTTTCTAGCCAGCATCTGCGTTTGCGTTCTCTTTCCAGACTGATCTATGCCGTCTATGACGACGAGCTTGCCTAATCCTTGTCGCACATCTTCTCCGTCCATTCGAACAATAACTGATTGCGCATTAAAATCAAGCGTCGCCAAGAAAAACGCACCTATCTCTTTGCAGAATCAAGGCAGCAGCATGCGTTAACTCTGAAGCAGCTATCATTCAATAAGACAGGGAAGTGGTCGTTCATGAAGATTGAGCGTTCAGAACTCGTACGGTGACTTGGGCGAAGCTCAGAATGAGCGCGAGACTAAGAATTCTGCGATCGTGGCAAGACTGGTTTTGGCCTCAGATGCGGGGAGCGGATCTAGGGCACTAAAGGATTCTTTCAAAAATGCTTCCGCTTGGTTCTTGGCGTACTCAATCGATCCATATTTGTGGTACATTGCGATTGCTTTTCGGGTTCCTGACTTCGATATTCCTTTCTTTCCAAGCAAGTTTGTGAATGCCCTCTTATCTGACGGCCTAGCAACTCTCAGCAAATGGGCTGCCAATACTGTCTTCTTTCCTTCTCGGATGTCGCCTCCGATTTCCTTTCCATACTGCTTGACATCTCCCTGAACATTCAGGAGATCGTCTACAATTTGGAAAGCAATGCCAACAGTCTCTCCAAACGTACCTAATGATTCCAACTGTTGTTCCGATGCGCCGCCTGAAATCGCACCCGCCTCCACGGAAAGGCGGGTCAATGCACCCGTCTTGTATTTGAGGAGGCGGATGACTTCGTCCTCAGAGAACTCTTTTCTCTTCCACATGCTGAATTCAAAAGCCTGACCCCAGGTGATCTCGTAGGCGCGCTTCGCAATCTGCGAAACCAGTCTGTGGCGATGCTCATGTGGAATCATGCTGGAGTTCGCGATCTCGAACACTTTGATGAGCATAGCATCACCCGCGTTGATTGCCGTCGGGGTTCCATATATTCGGTGAATACAGGGTTTGCCGCGTCGCAATTCGCTCTCGTCTTCGATATCATCATGAACTAGAGTCATGTTGTGCAGCAGTTCAACGGAGGCGGCGGCTGCAACAGCGTCATCTCTTTTGCCGCCTACGCATTCGCAGGCCAAGTATGTCAGAGCGGGCCGAATTCGTTTCCCACCACGGTCGAGCAAATCCCACACCGACATATAGAATTCCTTAGGCTCTCCCGTTCGTGGCAAGTGTCGTGATAGTTCAGACTCGACTCCTCCTTTGTACTGTTCGAGGATTTCCAAGGCGGATTTCATAGACCAGTGGAGTATGCGCCGCTATTCTTCAAGTATGCTCAAGATCATGAGCCCCATGGTACTGGATAGCGACGATTCACTATTCCCGGCTCCGAGAACTCAGCCTCGGCGAGTCAAGGTTTGGCGGCGGTTACCGCACAGAAGCATCATTCATAATGTATGGTATGCGCATTTGTTGCGAGGTTTCCTTGAGGCCCTCGGCCTAGATCTCTGCTTTTGTCTTGTATCTTATGGTCAGAACGCGCCTGATTTCTTCCGATATTCTCTCACCTATTCCTGAGACCGACATTAGTTCTTCTTTTTGCGCCAGGAAGATCCGTTCGACAGTTTGAAAATGGTCTAGGAGTTTTTTCGCTCGCGTGCTGTCGATGTTCGGAAGACTGGAAACGATGAACTCTTGTTGATGTTCGGTCGTAGATGGCTTAGGAGCTGTCATGATTCGAATTGAACGCTTTTCTTGGACTTGTTCGCGACGCGCGATCGCAAACATAAGCTGGGCGGTTTCAGACGGTTCGCGCGTCCAGACAATGGTAATCCCATAGTCAACCAATATACTTGCGTATGCACCCATCATGGCTTCAGGTCGAACGCGCCCCGAGCCTGTAAGTCTCTCACCTTCAACAACGATAATGGGTTTCATGAATGAGTCTTTCAGCCTGCCTGCCTGTTCGNNATAAACGCCCATCAATTATCGAGGAAGCGAAGTCATCAACGCCCTTCCTTTCCACAACCACCCGGTCAGAGAGGACGAAGTCGCCTACTTCCAAGGTTTCGGATTTTAGGAGAACCCCAAGTTTAGCGAGCTCTCGCGTCACAAGTGCCCCGAGTTCTCTGGTGTCGGCTATCACGACGATTTGTTCAACCATTTTCTCTTCCTTCAATTTCGATGAAACGAATTTCTCAATCCTGATCTGACCTGCATCGTGTCCTTTTTGAGTCTTCATAAATTGTTGAATTGCAGCTACCATTTGACGTTCCCTTCGTCGCGATATCCAATAATAGGCTTCATCGCGAGTCCCTTTCGCGATTAAGATAATTGCCTCTCCAGGACCTTTTCTGCCAGTCCTTCCACGGCGCTGTATGTAGCGGACTGCGCTTGGGACTGTGTCATAAAATATGACCTCATCGCACTCGACGATGTCAAGACCTTCCTCCCCGATCTGCGTTGCGACGAGGACGTTAAACGTCCCCGACCTGAAATCGTCGAGTATTGTCGTCTGCTCCTTCTGCGTGAGACCTTTATCCTTCTCGCGAGAGGCTTGCCCCACAAGTCGCACAGCAGAGACTCCATCAACTTTGTTGAGTAGCTCAACTAACCTCGTGGCGGTGGTTCTGTAATTTGTGAAGACCATTACTCGGCGAGCTCCCTTGCCCAGAGCTACTCGTACGCNNATCGCATTCACAATTGAAGCAACTCCTACAACTCTCGGATCTTCCAGAATCATCTTCAGACCCGGTGTGCTCCTCTTGTTGCCTTTCTCCTGCAGACCTTCAATGTGTGTCTTGAGAGCTAGAAATCCCTGCGTTTCTAGAAACTCGATGGCTCTAATCGCGTGAATCGAAGCGTACACATACCCAAGGAGAGGTTTGACTTCCCTTTTTCCCCGCGAAGCGTCCTCGAGTATTCTCTGTCTTGCTGCGAGCACGTCTCGCAATCGCACTCGATCCATCGCCGCGCTTTCGAGATACCCCTGATCACGGATCGTGCGTAGCTTCTCACGAAGGAAATCCTCCAGTTTCAGTTTCACATCGTGGAATATTTGAGGGAGATCTATCATAACCCATTTTACTTCTATACCACCCACGTAGGGCCTAACATCATCACTGTCGATTGTTCGTGCTTCTACCCACTCCAGATGAAGGTTCGTGCAGATCTCGCGCACATCCGCCTCGCTGGATCCTGGAGAAGCAGTCAAGCCCAAGATTCGGCCTTGATTCACAGAAGCATACTGACCTGCGATGAACACATATGGATAATCGCCTACAGCCCTGTGGGCTTCGTCGAAGATTATCAAAGAAATCATATCAAGAGCGATCTTGCCAGTGAGAAGATCGTTCAGGAAGACTTGGGGTGTGGAAAGAATCGCGCGCTTGTTCCAGAGTTCGACTCGCTTCTCAGGCCCAATCTCCCCCGTTAGCCAAACAATGGAGTCGATGTCGATGTTGATCAGTTTCTGGAAGCTTCGGAAGTGTTGGAGTACGAGTGGTTTGGTTGGAGCGAGCATGACAATGCTCTTCTTCGGAATCATCCTTAGCCGCTCCGCGGCCACGTAGGCCGCTATCACAGACTTGCCTAAGCCGGTAGGAAGACAGACCAGCGTGTTTGAGCGTAGAGCAGTCCGAGCTATTGCTTCTTGGTATGATCGACGTTCGACCGAGTCCGCTTTGATAAAGGAATTGGAGTTGAGGTCGGATTGCATTGATAGAACCCCCCGCGAAACTTGGACAATGTGAGTGTTGCGTGGGTATAAGTCGCGGGGTTCGACTGGCCTCATACAACGGGGCTTGTTGCAGTCTTTTGCCGCCGCGTCTTCAAAATCGAGGAGAATAGGGAGATCTCTCTAGT
>PMBQ01000433.1 GCA_003152955.1 Candidatus Bathyarchaeota archaeon | reverse complement strand
GGGTTTAGACGCCAGTGTGGTGACAACTGCAACCAACACGGTGCTAGAGACAAGTACGACCAAACAACTCGAAATGTACTGCGCCAAATCCGTATTCTGTTGGTCGTAGTATTTTCTGAATATGGCAGTATTAATGTTGAGACCCGTCAAGGGTGTGGCGACTGCCAAGAGAATAAAGAAGATCGTGGTCAGACCATACGAAGCCGGGTCAAGGTAACGAGTAAGAATCGGGAGCAGCAGAATCGGGACTAGCTNNGATGACCCGAGAAGGGAAGACAAACGCAAGGTCTTGATTGACTCATAGATGTTCAGCGTTGCCACCCCAGGTTCATTCTCCGTCAGTCAATCGATTTGAATTCCAGCAATTCAGACTGTTTCGTCAGGTCCATCAGTACAGCGAAAACACGACCATCGGCCGTCAATCAAGAATGTATCGTCTGGAGACGTCATCGAAAGGACCGGAAGCCCGATGCGATGAACCATCTGCACGCGAAATGAGGTCAGCTCCACATCGAAATCGGATAGTCCAATTACGGGATCACCCGATGGAGACATCAGAGTATCGGCTTCGTCTTCGGCCGGTTCTTTAGGTCAGATGCCTTCAGGAGCGCCCTTGACCTCTGCAACCTGTAGAGCAACACCATGATGCCAAATACCGCAAAAAGGTGGTATGCTTTTGTTGCTGAAGAAAAACCATTAGGGAGATAAAGGCTATCACCGGTGATCCCATATGCCAGGAAGAGACCAACACCCAATAGCAAAGATGCCACGAGGTTTCTTCCATCGTTTCCTGCCGAACCGGAAAAGACTCCCACCCCAAGCTTAAAAAAACCAACGACCATGATCACAAACACGAACGTTACAAAGACGCCCGCCTCAACAAGAAGTCCGAGATAAAGATCGTGTGGAGTTGAGAAGTGAACGGGGTCAAAAAGAGTGTAGTTTCCCAGACCAATGCCTACTACCGGGTGCTGAATGAACAGAGGAATCGCAAAAGCCCAAATTTTAGGCCTCAGATCGCTTGCGAACTGATCAGAGACACTGAAAGCGCCGCCAAACCTCTGTACAACGGTTTCCCCAAGCGTTGGGAAGGCAAAGAAAATCCCACTCACAAGCGCCCCGAGAATGACAGCTGCGAGGAACCGAACTCCCACCTTCTGCCGCAACAGCAGCATCGACGAGGCAGCAGCCACACCAAACACAAAATAGCTTGTCCTCGATAATGCAAACGCGATCCACAGCACGCTGACAAGTCTGAACACGCCGTGCGCAATCTTAGTCTTCTTTGACAGCCCAAGATCTCTGAGGAACACGAGCGGCAGAATCAGCGACATCTGCATGTCGACTGCACCGGCTCCGTACATTCCGCCCAAATTCCTGTAGCGAATGAGATCGGTGGAACCGGTCTCACCAAACTTGAGCCACCTAAAGGTGAATCCAACCATGATCACAAACAGGTCCGACAGAAGAAGACTGAAAACTAGACTGTCTAGCATCTTCACGGTCGGGCTGGTCTTCGCGGCAATCAGATAGAATAGCACACTAGGCCCTACAACCGACACAAAAAAGAAGATCACACTTCGCTCAGGAACGAGTGATGACAGTGCCGAGATCAAGTTAAGAAAAACGTAGAGAATCACCACGACTCGGAAAAAAGCCAGCTTCTCCCGAAATCTTGTCAAGACTTGTGTGGATACCGCAGTTTCGATGAAAAGTACAAGACACAGAAGACCCACCAGGATCAATTCTAGTCCCAACTTTGCCGTGTCAACTTGCCGGTACTCGAAGTGAAAGATATACTGAGAGAGGGGGCTTGCCGAAACCGCAACGATAATAAACGCCGGAAAGTAAGCCCTCCTGAAGAATAGAACGTAGGTGCATACCAGCGCAAGAATAACAGTCGAAATTGTGCATAGTAAAACTATCATGGCTAGTAAGGCCTATCGATATTAGGGGCAACATAACGTAAAGAGTCGTCCATTGGCCGGTTCTTAAGCTAGTGGGCAAATCTGACTGTAAAGAGCAATGTTTGCGACTTGGTCTTGAATGGTGGGAAGGTTCTCGGCTTGGTTTAGGAAGTCATTGACTTCGGAAAGCAGTCCTGGTTTGAAGCGCAGATCGTCGTCGTCTTCGATGTCAACGGGTACCACAGCGACACTCCCATGGCTGGAAGACTGGAGCTTTTCAAGCGGTCTGAGAATCAAACGATGAGCTCTCGTCATGATCTCGACACCCCAGCGGCCAGGGGCCTCCCAGTTCGCGCAATACGAAAACAACGCACCAAGCTCTTTGATACCCGCGCCCACAAATCGCGCAGCGACCGGATGCCAATGCAGAGTCCCTGCATGATAGCTGGACAAGGTTCTCGGTTTTCCACCAAGGTAGAAAGCAAGATCCACAACATGCGTTGAATTCGCCAAGAACCAATTCTCTTTTACCAGTTTGGAAAGTGGGAGAGGCGCGACCACCGAAGGCCATTCGGTGAACTCAAAGTGAAACGAAGTGACTCCTCCGTCCTGGTCTATGGTCTCACGGGCCTTTCTCACTGATGCGTAGTATCTTCGATTATAGGCGAGATACACCATCGCGCCCAATTTCTCGCTTCTGTCCGCCAAAAGCTGAATTTCTCTAACGGTTGCGCCGCCAGGTTTTTCCAGCAGGATGGACGGGATACCGGCATCCAGCAACGTGCTGCACACACCACTCAATTCTGCAATGCCAACTGCGACAATCGCCGAATCAAAGATCTGACTACTGTGCGTCCTCAGAAACAAATCCAGGCCACCAGAATGCACTTCCATGCCCAAGGATTCAGATGTGGTCTGAGCGGATTTCTCTCCTCGACTGACCAAGGTGAAAGGAATACTCAAGTGCTGCAAGACTCGGGCGTATTCTCTTCCCATAACCCCTGCTCCCACAATCAGAACCCTCCCACACCTTATGTCACTGGACATAGCCTCTCCTCACCATGCTTATTCCCGATTGCACCATGTATCATCTGGAACAAATGAAGATGGGCACTCATACTCTCAGCCACTGTTGGCAGGACTGTGGTTCCCGAAACGATATCTTGGACGATGGTTCTTGTCAAGACACTAGTCGGAATTATCATGAATGGTCTCGTTGCGATTCCTTGGTGCGAACATAGCCACTGAATGCCAGCACCCTCACTCATTACTACAGTCTCGTCAGCAAAGTCAAGGACCAAGTTTACCGGGGCCGTGTTCGAACGATCGAACTGGATGCAAATTCTGTCACCGAACTCAGTCTCGGCAGCAATTGTTCCTGAGAATTCCTTGTAAATTGTGCCTCGCTTGCTTGGCTTGCTCCATGGCTCCAGGCTTGCGTTAGCAGTCTTGATTCTACGCGACGTTAAGTATTCAAACAAGTCTAAATAGTGAATTGCATTGCAGCCCAGCCCCAAATCCCCTCCGACCACAACCATTCTCAGAGGAGCCCCCGACCGACGGATTTGCTCACCCAATTCTATGTATGCCGGGAAATACCGATTTACAAAATTGCAGTAGGCTACAGCCTCATGTTCTCTCAGCAATCCGATAGCTTCAACAAATTGCCCTTTCGATTGGAAGACCACTTTCTCTAGCAGAAACCGCTTGGCACCCTGTAGAATCAGGGTTTTCAAGATATCGAACCTGGGCTGGGCACTTGTTGCGACTATGGCGATATCTGGTAGGCTTGGGATGTGACCCACTGAATCGAGACGCATGACTCGAGCCCCATCCAGCCCAATTCTCTCGAGCCCTTCACAGTACTTCTCATCAGAAGGTTCGACGACGATGAACTGATCATACCAAGGTGTCGCGGCGAGTGACTGCAAGTGCCGACTTCCTATTGTGCCGAAGCCGACGATAAGTGCTCTCATGTCACCATCCGCTCGGTCGTTGTTGAGACGACATGATCTGTGCTATTCCAATGACGATGATCAAAACTTGGAGGATGAACTCATCCGCCCCATTCTAGAAGAATGCTCCCGCCAAATGGACCGCTTAACGAGGATAGCGACCGCCCCCGACGGAGGCCCTTTCCCAATATCCGGCCCCTTGATGTCGATTCAGACATTGAAACAAAGGTGCGTCATTTCTGCTGTGCTCGAAGTGCTGATACATTTAGAGATTCAAGAATAGAGGCAGCGGTCTTGAGATCAGCCTCCTCGTCTATGTCAACAGACGTGGCAGCATCCATTTCGTATCCAATTGTCCTCGGAGTGTCAAATGACCGCTCTGCTTTGAGTGCTTTCGTCCGTGCGACGTATATCGCTCCATTGAGCCGGAACACGGTCGGGAGATCTTGCCTTCGTGATGAACGATACGGTGACGGTACAACATCGCGCAGATATCCATCCTCGGTCAAGAGTTTCATTAAGTACGGACTTTCATTGACGCGGCACACTGAAACCAAGAAATCGGCACCATGTGCTGAGACAAACCTCACTAAGGCATCTTGGACCTGAGTCCCTGTGCGCAGGGGAGAAGTAGGCTGCAACAAACAAAGCGATTCGTATGTCTGCGCCTCGTGAGCCTCCAACCAGGAATGTACATGCAATACCACATCGACTGTGCCGGCTGTATCGGTGGCAAGATGGGAAGGCCGCAAAAACGGCACTTCAGCACCGTAGGCGCGAGCGGTCTCAGCAATCTCTTGTGAATCGGTCGAAACAATGATCCGGTCAAAACAACCAGCCGTCTTCGCCGCCTCGATAGTGTAGGCTATCAACGGATGACCACAGAGGTGTCGCAGATTCTTGTCTACGATGCCTTTGGATCCAGCGCGGGCTGGAATCACCGCCAGTATTGTACGATTGCCAATCAAAGGCTCAAAACCTCAACAGCTTTCTTGTAGGACCCCCATTCGCCAACATCGATCCAGGAGTTTTCATGGATGGGGAACACGCCGACTTTGCCACCCCCTTTCTTGACAGCCGCTATCAAGTCCGTCATGTCGAATGGTTCATCACTCGGGATCAGATCAAGTACTCGTGTTTCCAGGATATACATGCCCGTGTTGACAAGGAAGGTTAATTCAGGTTTCTCATCAATTTTTGTCAACGAGCCTCCGTTAGAGATTTCGCACACTCCATAAGGTATGCTGAAACCTTTCAGTGACGCAACCACCGTGATTTCATTCTTGGCCTGCTCATGAAAAGCCGCGATCTCCGGGAAATCAGCGTCGATGATGATATCGCAGTTAGTCACCAAGAAACGGTCGCCGATGCGATCCCGTAAATGCTTAAGACCACCAGCTGTGCCCAGCGGTTTGTCCTCAAATGAATAGTCTATGGAATAGGGAGGATTGAGTT
Organism: Candidatus Bathyarchaeota archaeon; assembly: GCA_003152955.1. The sequence continues at coordinate 6,891 of PMBQ01000433.1, read as the reverse complement.
CCTCGAGATATGAGATGATGATCTTTGATTTGTGGTGAACGCAAAGTGAGAATCGACCGACTTGGTGTTCAAGGAACTTGGCTATGATGAGTTCCAGGACCGTCTTGTCTCCAATAGGAATCAGCGGCTTAGGCAGTATATGCGTAAAAGGGGCAAGTCTCGAACCCTTCCCTCCCGCCATGATTACCACCGGGATGTCCAGTGCGCGCTTCGGCCGCACACTGGCCGTTTCACCAAATGCATCGTCCGTGAACAGGAGGTCTACTATATGTCGTTCCCTGTCCAAGACTGGTATGCAATCGATCTTCGCCTCAGTCATCATTCGTCGGACAGTCTCAATGTCAAAACTCTCCAAGACGAACTGGGGATTGGCATTGCAGACCTTGTCTGCTTGCTCATCCAAAGCCCCCTCGGCAAGAATCCACCTGCGAACGTCTCCGTCAGTCAACGATCCCACTAAGATCCCGGACGAATCGATGACGAACAAGATCCCTTTCGCATTACGATCGAGGTGCTTCAGAGCGGCTCTGATGCCGGTCGCCCGATCAATTAGGAACGGTGTTGTGTCCTTCATTTTTCCTCAAAATCAAAGAATCTCTTCCGTACCGGGGACGCCTCGCGAAGTGATTCAATGAGTTTCTCCTTGATGCAAGAACTGACGGATTTCGTCGAACCGTTAGCATATGGATTAGGAGCCTTCGAAATTCTTTCGCGGAATTTTACGTCTAGTCCGATCGCTATCGCCCCTTGGATGGAGCTCGTGGAATTGTCCGAGTCGATGACGTTTTCGCCTCTCACTCTGCCTTTCTGTCTGTCTCCAATATTCACGACGGGCATGCCAAATGAAGGGGCCTCGATAAGGCCGCTTGATGAATTCCCTATCATGATGTCCAAGTCCCTCATGCAGTTCAAGTATAGGTTCCGCCCTAGATTCTGAACATAGCAAAACCGCTTTGGCTGGGCAGCACAGGCCTGTCTAATAATGACGTCTATCCATCGACCCTTGAGGTCCGCATTGGTTTGGGTAAACACTGCTTTGACTCCTGATCTCCTGATGGCTGTCATCATGCTTTTTAGATGCCGATGGCCAGTCTGCTCGCCGGAAGTCACGGGATGATATGTGACCAGAGCAACCCTGCCACTCAGATCGAACTTCAGCCGAGAAGCCAACTGGCGCCGAGTCATCTTCTTCATCCGCGCAATATTGTCAAGTGCTGGGGAACCCAGGTTGTACACGCATGAAGGTTGTTCTCCCATTTGTATCACTCGGTTGCGATAAGCCTCGTTCGCAACAAAGTGAAGTGAGGCCATTTTGGTGAGAGCATGTCTTACGTACTCATCCAACGCGCCCTCGCTCGTTTCCCCTCCATGGAGATGCGCAATCGGAATTCTGCCGAACAGAGCTGCAATACCTGCACTTAGCAGCTCAAACCTATCCCCAAGTATAACCACCAAGTCCGGGCGGAGCCGTGCAAAGGCATCGGCGAATGATATACACCCCAAGCCTATTGACTTCGCAATGGCTGTGCTGGAGTCACCGGAGAGTAGCATTTCGATTTGCTCGGTGACCGGAAAATCCCGCGAGACTTCACGAAATGTAAGGCCAAATTCCGAAGACATATGCATACCGCTTGCAATGACTTGAAGCTGCAACTCAGGGTCGACATCGATCGCTCGCATCAGCCAATACAAAAGACCGTAGTCAGCCCTCGATGTTGTGATTACGCAGATCTTTCTCTTCGTCATTTGAACATGTCCCAGGTTAGGACCGTGCCAGCCGGGACATCAACAGTGCATCTGAGGTTGAGAACCTTCTCTATGTCCTTAGGCTGGATGCCCGTTCCGGGCCTCTTGAATGCAATCTTCCTGATTGTCACTCGCTCCCCGGTGGCAATATATGTTGATGCTACAATACTTCTGCGGGCTGCGTCGATGTTCGGCAATTCCGATGGCGAGGGCCTTTTCACACCATCACCCAAGGCTAGTTCAACACTCCTGATCGCTCGTATCATCTGTCTTAGACCCTCGGGTTCGATCGATGCCATATGATCTGGCCCTTTCATTCGACGGTCGAGTGTGAAGTGTTTCTCGACAATCGTTGCACCCAAGGCAACAGCAGCGATCGGAACTTCCATTCCCTCCGTATGGTCTGAGTATCCAACCGGCAGTTTAAAGGCATCACGTAGCGTGAGCATCGCCCTGAGGTTTACTTCAGCGACAGGTGCAGGGTATTCCGTAACGCAATGCAGGAGCGTTATCCTGCGCGTCCCACCACTCCTCAGCGACTCAAGAGCAGATTCAACTTCGCCAAGATTTGCCATTCCAGTCGACAAGATAACAGGTTTTCTCTTGCGTCCAACGTGATAGAGCAACTCAGGGTTTGTGAGATCGCCCGAGGCAATCTTGTATCGGCCTACGCCAATACTCTCGAGAAAGTCCACACTCCGCAAGTCAAACGGTGTCGAAATGAACTCCACTCCGGTCTTGTTACAATGGAGGACCAGCTTCTTGTATTCAAGCTCTGAAAGTTCCAGGCGCTTCAACATCTCGAATTGAGTCTCTTGCTTTCCGGTCGTTCTCTTCTGGTACGAGGCCTTCTCGGCGTAGACGCTTACAAGGTCTTCAGACCTGAACGTCTGGAACTTCACTGCATCCGCCCCAGCCAATCGTGCGGCTCTGACGAGCTTCTTTGCGGTATCGAGGCTACCGTTGTGGTTAACTCCCACTTCAGCAACGATGAGCGTCTTTTCTGGCATGGTTATCTGCGTCGCCTCGCAGGGACTCCAACGTATACACCAGGCAGGAGACAATCTTCAACAACCACTGCACCAGCACCAATCATGCAGCCTTCACCGATGACAACCCCTTGCACCACGACGGCTCCAGTCCCGATCATTGAATCTGTTCCGACACAGACATCTCCACTCAACGTCGCCCCTGGCGCAATGTGAACATAATCTCCGATGGTGCAATCATGGTCAACGGAACTTCCTGTATTGACAATTGCACACTCACCAATACTTGTTCCGGAATTGATTATGACACCATCCATGAGAACCGTCCCCGCTCCTAATCTCACGTCCAAGTTGACTGTGGCATTGGAAGAGACCACTATGGGCAAGCGGAAACCAAGCGAATCGAGTCTTTCTCTGATTGTCTTGCGCCGACTGTCAATGAATGTGTTACCAAGACCAATAACAGCGTTCAAACAGCAATTCTGTTCCTTGATCGACGCCAAATCTCCATCTGTCCCAAGATATGGGATGTGCAGTAGAGGTCCCTTGTCTTTGAAATCCGTATAGCCAACTACTTCGTACGTGCGATTCTTCAAGAGGAGCGAAATGACAACTTTGGCGTGTCCCCCTCCGCCAACCACGATTATCTTATTCATGCCTGAGAGCACTCATGACCTTCCGCATTTGCTCTTCCGTGAGGTTCGAACTGCATGGGATGTTGAGGCTTATGTGAATGAGACGCGGAGCCCTTTCAATGCGGAATGCTTCGCATCTGCAATAAGGGAGTTGGAGGTGATTGAGTTTCCAGATTGGCCGGCTTTCGATCCCACTGCTGGCAAGGCGTCTCCTAAGAGTTTCTTTATCGACACCGAAGGCCGATTCTTCAACCTGCAACGCATACATCCAGCAGTTGTTCGAGGCATACGGAGGCATTTCTGCCAATCGCAGCCCTTCGATCTTGTTAATGTGCTGTTTGTACGTCTGGTAGTTGCTTCTCTTGGCCTTCAGAAGAGTGGCAAGCTGCTCCAACTGAGCAACCCCCATTGCCGCCTGAATATTCGTCAGGCGGTAATTGTAGCCTACTTCGTTGTGAACATAGGTCACCTCGTCGTCCTTGGCTTGAGTTGTCAAGTAGCGTGCCTTGCTAGCGAGGTCTGCCGAATCCGCCACGATCATCCCACCCCCGCCAGTGGTTATGATCTTGTTCCCATTGAATGAGAGACACCCAACATCACCCACAGTTCCGGTGTGTTTCCCCCCTAAGTAGTCTGGAACATAACGGGAACCCAGACTTTCAGTGGCGTCTTCGACTACCTTGATATTGCGATCCCGACAGATATTCAACAGCTCCTTCAAGTCTGCCGCATTTCCAAAAACATGAACGGGAACGATCGCGCTGATTCTCCTGCGTGTGTTAGTGTTGTAGGAATACCCGCCGCGGAAAATGGTCTGCGTGACTATGAACTCGATGGCCTTTTCGACGTCTAAGTTGTAGAAGTCGTCGCAATCAACAAAAACAGGGTGTGCACCCAAGTAATGAACCGCATTGACGGGTGCAATGAACGTGAGCGTCGGAACAATGACTTCACTTCCTTCCTCCACTCCCACAATTCTCAGAGCCACGTGGAGCGCTGCAGTTCCGTTGACGCAAGCCACCGCATACTTGGAAGAAACGTAGTGCGCGATCTCTTGCTCGAAGCGCTCAACGTACTTTCCAGCAGACGAGACCCATTCCGTATCGAGGCATTCCTTCACATATTTCCATTCGTTTGCTCCGATGGACGGAGCAGACAAGGGAATAGAGCTAGACATTGTAAATTCCTGATTTGAAGACGTGCATGTTGCACCGAATCCAGTGGATAGTTTCCCCAATGCCTTGCTCCAATCGATGGGTTGGCCTCCAATTCGTTGCTCTGAGCAGCTTTGAATTGTCGCATACGAGAGAGTCTACTTCGCTTGCCGGAGGCCGTGTGCGTTCATCTGTGACCTCAAGCTCTCGATGCTCACCGATGATGCCCATGATCAGTTCGGCAAGGTGTCGCATCGAAATCTGTTTGTTGGTTCCGATGTTTACGACCTCCCCTCTCAGAACCTCGGAGTTGTTGATCTCCAGGAAGGCATTTGCCGTATCTCTTACATAGGTGAAGTCTCTCAGTGGGCTGAGGTTTCCCACCCTTATCGGCGCTTGGCCATTGAGTATCTGGATGACAATGCTCGGGATGATTGCTCGAGCAGATTGCCGAGGTCCGTATGTATTGAATGGGCGCACAATTGTTACTGGCAACCCGAACGAGCGGTAGTAACTCACAGCAAGTTGGTCTGCTCCGATTTTCGTCGCAGAGTATGGCGACTGACCGACGACTGGGTGGTTTTCATCGATGGGTACGTACTGGGCAGTTCCATAAGTTTCGCTCGTTGAGGTAACACATATGCGTGAAACACCATTCACACGCGCGGCCTCTAGCACATTGTATGTCCCTTCGATGTTGGTTCTTACATAGGCCAGAGGAGATACGTACGAGTAGGGAATGCCGATAAGCGCTGCTAAGTGGAAAACTGTATCACAATTCTGAAGTGCCCTATGGACCGAATCGTAGTCCCGCACGTCGCCCGCAACAACCTCAACGTCTCTCTTGCAGGGACACTCATCCAGCCATCCCCAGCTGTTCTTCGAATTGTAGTGAACAAAGGCTCGGACGTGGTGGCCCGCTTCAACACAAGCCTCTACCAAATGTGAGCCGATGAATCCTCCGGCGCCGGTGACTAATACTCTCATGCGGTACTGTCCACCTATACGTGAGTAGATTTAAATGGGATTCCACAGTAGAGCAAGCGAAAGCGCATGGATCAGTTTCCAGGTCACTGTTCTAGAACTCAGATGCGACCCTCTAACAAACACAGGAACACCTTTCTCGCCACGCTCGGGGAGTGAGTGGGTGGGAGTACGACAAGAATTAACGGTGTTGGTAGAGTTCGCCCGACTTGCAGGTCTGCATCTTGAGCCTCGGGGTTTCTGTATCACACAGAAACGCGGGCCGGGAGCTGGCGTGGCCCGAACTTAGGGGAGTTGAACTGCGAGGACCTTCTTGAGTCCTTGACCAAAAATCCTTGGCTGTCTCTGATTGCTCTGAGTCTCAACATGACATGACACATGAATTCAACTGAGCCAGCTTACCTCGTTGAATTCCGCCTGCTTCAACCAATTATCTACTGCAATTGCTACACCTTCGTCCCTTTCATTTCTGCTTTGCTGGTTGGTCTATATCCATACCCATAGCCATATCCATATCCGTACCTGGAGCGCCCGTAGTAGCCACCGTACGCTTTCTTCAAGTCAAAATTGTTGAGTACAACTCCCAGTATCTTGTTGCGCACGCCACTCAGAGGTTCGCCAGCACGTTGGATGGAGCTTAGGGTGGAGCTGCCAGCAGAAGCAATCAAGACGAGTCCATCTACTTGCTGAGCTAGCACAGCGGAATCTGTTACCGCAAGGAGCGGTGGCGTGTCGAACAAAATAGTGTCATACTGCAGCTTTAATTCTTCGATGAATTCTTTCAATCGACGGGAGCCCAGGATTTCGGCTGGATTCGGGGGGATGATACCGCATGTGAGGATGTCAAGATTGTGAATCACTTGTCGATTCACCACATCTTTGAAATCTGTATGCTCAAAGAGCACATTCGTCAAGCCGGGGTCTTTCTCCAACCCAAACACAGTGTGCATTATCGGTCGGCGCATGTCGGCGTCTATGAGCAAGATCCGGTTTTCTGTCTGGGCAAACGTGACTGCCAGGTTTGCTACCGTCGTAGACTTCCCTTCTCTCGGATTTGCGCTTGTCACCATGAGAGTTCGGATGGGTGCATCGGGTCGTGCATACGAAATATTCGTTCGGAGATGACGATATGCCTCTGCCACAGGTGAGAACGGATTTGAAAACGCCACAAGATGCTTGTCAAATCCCTGGCTGCCGGGTCGGGCTCCATCCGTTGAACGCGACCCTTTCGCCCCCCCCTCTATCTGCACGATGGTGGAGAGGGGAACCACGCCATGTCGCTTCAAGTCTTCAGGAGTCCGGACTCGGTCATCGATTCGTGCCCGGACAAAAACAGTACCGACGCCGAACAAGAATCCAAAGACCACGCCGAGACTGAGATTC
>PMBQ01000245.1 GCA_003152955.1 Candidatus Bathyarchaeota archaeon | reverse complement strand
AACAGAGAGGAACAGGTCAAAGGCAAGATTGAGGCTTTGTGGGCTTCTTAGTTTTCCGCGTTTCTTATGCAATTCGATGAAAGTGTGATGCGATGAGAAAAGGGTAAGATGACGTGCGAGCCCAACGCTTTTAGAACGGTCTGATCCTACGGGGCATTCTGTAACTGAAATGCACCACACTCGTCGATGATGGTTCTGCGAGCGAAGCGAGCATTCGTAGGAGTGTGTGTACTAATGGTGCGGGCAACGCAATTTGAACCGTCGTCGTTCAGGTAATTATGTGTGGGTCTGGTGGTGCGCACACACACTTTCTGACGACGACGAACCACGACGACGGTTCAAATTACAATGTCCGCGACCCGCTCAAAAACGAAAGACGAACGCTCGTGCCTTTTCAACCTTATATAAGGCCACGATGAGACTGCGCAAAGTTAGTTGTCGAGAACGAGAGACGTGAGTCACTTACGAAGATTACCCGCATGTTCTTCTTCTTGCTGCAACTGACCGAACTCGCGGAAGTCTGAAGAAGAGACGGAAGCCTCGTTCTCACGATGACCCCAGTGATGGGAGCGGAACCAGGTTTCGGCATTATTCCAGGCTGCGATGCGAATTGACCATGGGAAAGAGAATCGATGAACGATTTCGAGAAACTGGCGCTAAGTCCAGAGCTATTGGACGCCATAAAGGCACTTGGATTCGAGAAACCGTTTCCAATCCAAGAGGCAGTCATACCGCTTCTGCGGGAAGGAGGCGACATCATTGGTCAGGCACATACTGGAACTGGAAAGACCGCTGCTTTCGGACTACCTCTCCTAGAGGCCGTTGACGAAAAGAACCTGCAGATTCAGGCGTTGGTGCTCGTTCCGACACGCGAGCTTGCAATGCAAGTAGCCGACGACATCAACTCGTATGGCAAGTTCACTCATAAGCACGCTCTGGCGATCTATGGTGGCCAATCAATTGACACTCAAATGCGTGACCTGAAAGACCGTCCTCAGATCATAGTTGGAACACCAGGACGAGTTATTGATCATCTGGACCGTGGATCGCTTCACCTTGAAAGAGTTCATTTCATCGTCCTAGACGAAGCTGATAGAATGCTGGACATGGGCTTCATTGGTTACGTTGATCGCATTCTCGCGAAAACTGGAAGAAAGCGTCAGATCGCGTTCTTCTCCGCTACCATGTCCAAGGAGATGCTGAAACTTGCCCGCATGTACACAGAGAACGCGCATGAAGTCTTGATCGAGCCAGAGGACCTCAACGTCAAGCAGATCCGCCAATACTACTGTCATGTGAATCATGAACGAAAGTTTGATGCTCTTCTGAGAATCCTGCAAGACAAAGAAGTTCAACGAGCAATGGTTTTCTGTCGAACCAAACGCAACACATTTTCACTGAACAAGTTACTCGCGGAAAGAAATCAAAACGCCATAGCAATAAACGGAGACATGACCCAACACCAACGTGATATGGCGATGAACGCATTCAGAAGCGGCCAGAACCGTATCCTAGTTGCCACCGACCTGGCAGGAAGAGGATTAGACATTGATGGAGTCACCCACATAATCAACTACGACGTCCCTCCAGATCCGCACACATACTTCAACAGGATCGGCCGAACAGGACGAGGCGGCAGAACCGGAAAAGCAGTGACAATAGTATCCGCAGAGCAAGTCACCGCCTTTAAGGCAATTCAATCAATGGCAGCAGCTCGAATTGAACCACTTGACTCCAACTCCGACCACGACGAATTCGCGGCCAACCTCGAAAGACCGAACCAATCAGGCGACCAAATTCGACGCGCATTCCCCAGAAGATCCAAACATCACCCACCACACAACCCGCATTCAAACTTCCAACACTCGCACCGCAGAAATCACGCAAATCACGCATCCACGAAAAACAGACGGCGTTCGTAAATGTTAACAAGCGACAATCATTGCTCCACCGAGAAGATATATCGAACGCGCGTTCTGGAATCTGCGCGTGATTAGCAACTATGCACGATCCTCAGTCTGCGACGCGCGTCTTTGGTAGCGCGCATATGCGCGTGGGTCGCGCGGAGTATCGCGCGTTTCTTGAGAGAGCTAACGCGCAAGCATTGTGTGTTCGCGTATCTTTCAGTCGGTNNCCCCTAACAGGGGGAGGGGTAGTTGTGTGTGTGGTGTGGTCTGGTGGTGCGGGCGACTGGATTTGCCCCTCAGGATTTGAGGTTGTTGCCTTATTGGTGGTGGGACAAATCTGGATCGGCAGTCTTGCGTCGACTGTTAGAGAGGGCACCAACAAACTCACAGCCTAATTTGGCATTATCCGCTAGAAGCCTTTGCCAGAAAGATAGAGCAAGTCAGGTTTATCCTAGATTGCCAATAGGCCTAGTCCGGCCCACAATCAATCACCAATAATGGTTCTGCTGAGGTTGAAGTTCATATTCTCCCTAGGCGTGTTGTTCTTCGCGGTCGGTAATTCGGCATGTGCATGAATGCATTCGTATACTCTGCTACTTGTAAATATGCGATTACCACAGCTTTGCTCTGATTCTAATGGTTACGGCTCTTCGTTTTTCCAGCGTCGCACGTGCTAGTCTACTGGTCCATTCAGTTCCCGCCGTGCTGATGACTCGTAAGCACCGGGTCAAGACCTATTCAGTTCCAGTCGTATTGATTTCTCTAGGGCTTATTCTCATCGTGGTGGGTAATTATTTCCCGAATGGCCTTATTTCATTGACCGGTGCCGCTCTCACATTACTCGGAGTTGGATCATACTATTATCGCAAGTATTCTTACCAAANNTACCTCGCCAAGAGCACCTAGACGCGAATTTCTCGGAGTAGTTTCGTCATCTGTCGCTCCGCCAATTTCCAAGCGCCCAGGAATATTCCCAGTCCGATAGCGAGCGAGAAAGCGAAGTACACGGTTGCGATTGAACCGTGTAGCGCGATCGAGATCAGCATCGGGGAAGCCGTTAGTGCGACTAGTAGTAGGCTGATGAAAGTCCCGAACAGTGAGCCCCAAACGCTCACGAAACGGCTGCGAATGAGGTCCCGA
>PMBQ01000076.1 GCA_003152955.1 Candidatus Bathyarchaeota archaeon | reverse complement strand
TGACCACTCGTATAGTGGCGTGTTTTCAGTTAATTGGTGGCATTTGCTAGCTCTCTCCCATGATTTGTAGGTAGACTTCGCGACGTGAACGGGGGCCATCGAGTTCAACTAGGAATATGTTCTGCCATGTTCCGCGAACAAGTCGGCCCTTGACTATTGGAAATGTGGTGGAATGCCCTAGGAACGCCGCTGCTATGTGTGAGTCGGCATTGTCATCAATTGCGTTGTGAGCGTATTTGCCCAATTGAGGAAAGAGCTCCTCGATTTTTGCGAGCAAATCACGCCGGAGGCCGTTCTCGTTCTCATTCGCTATGATTGCCGCGGTTGCATGTGGGACACTGACAGTACACGTTCCATTCGAGACTTGCTGTTCGCGAGCGAAATCCAGAACCTCTTCCGTGATGTCGATAAGTTCTCTCCTGTTCGTAGAAGTCAGTGTCAGAACCTTGCTTACTACGATCATTCAGTTGTACCACAAGGGAGGACGTAGGTGGACGCGGAAGAAAAGGAGATTGAAAAAAGAGGAAAGGGTGTGGGGATAGTGTTTTGTTAAATTTTGGCCTCGTGGGCGGCTAGGGGTGGCAGCTCTGGGAAGCGTTCTTTCATCTTCTGTTCGGCGACTGTGTTTGCCTCTTGAAGGATTTGTTGTGACTCACCGCTGGAGGATGAGAGATCGAATGAGGTTTCCGTGGCTTCGCCAACTTCAACGGATAGGCCTTCTAGTGTGTCATTGACTTCTGCAAGTTCCATGGAAACTTCTGGCATTACCCCTTCCAGTTGCGTTTTCAGTGTCCTTACCACGTTAGCGACAGGCATCATGGTCGCTGCAAGCGTGCCGAATTCATTTACCGCTTCCAGTCTTAGTGTTACTTGTTCGAGAGCCAGTTCACTGTGTAGTACGACCTTCGCCATCTTTCTGAGTTCAGCGCATTCGTTGGCATACATTGAAGCAAGTTGAGTGTTATTGCTTTGAACAGCTAGTACACATTTTCCGTATAGTGCTTGGTCGCGTTGCTGCATGTGGTATGATGTTCTCTCGAGTTTTCGTTGTTGAACTTTCAGTGTGTATAGGCATTGGTTGACTCGTTGTTTCATAGGCGTGGGGTGAACGGATTCCTTGATTCTTTTCGTCCATGAGGTTTTTTCTCTAAACATTTTATCTATCCCCCCTAATGGTCAATTCGTTCTCCGTGGCCGTTGCTCTTGTTTTCTTGTTCGCTAGCGAGAACTTTGAGGAGGTTGCCGAGTCTACCTTCCTCAAATGTTCGGATTATTGATCCAGTGTATTCGATCTTGAGGTCAAGTGATCTGAGTTTGGTCATCAGTTTTTCGATTTCCGATTTGTTTTTGCCGACTAGAAACACGATGCTTTCTGGTTCGCCCAGTGAGCTGACTACTTTGACCGTCTGAGGAATCGCGGCGATCTTCTCAATGACGTCGTCCCTCTCCATGTCTCTGGGAAAGGAGGCGCCCACCAGGATTTGTTCTGCGACACCGAGCTTCTCTAGGTCGATTCCGGTTGTGTATTCCCTGATTACTCTTGCTTTTTCCAGTTTGTTTACGCGGTATGCTACGACATTCGGATGGAGGCTGAGTTTGCGACCGATTTCGGCATAGGAGTACTTGGCATTTTCTGCGAGTTCGGCTAGGATTTTGAAGTCCGTGGAGTCTATCATTTTGTTTCTTCCTCAAAGTGCTTTGTAGGTTTCGAACCATTTGTCGTACATGCCCAACATGTGTGGCGATACGCTGGGTTTGCGTCTTCTCAGAATGTCGCGGAAGTCTTCCATTGTAATGGGTCGAGGTTGTCCTTGGACTGCGTGGCCTCCTTCGATGACTTCACGTGCCACCCTTGTTTGTGCAGCTTGAAAGATGTCGTGAAAGTCGCTCCCGGAGTACCCTTCTGTTTTTGCTACGAGGTTTGTAATATCCACATCATTGGCTAGTTTGAGGTCCTTCGTGTAGATTCCTATCATTTCGCTTCTCGCTTCGGTAGTTGGCAATGGAACGTAGATGCGCTTCTGAAAGCGGCGAATGAATGCTTGATCGAGGTCCCAGGGTTTGTTAGTTGCGCCTATCACGTAGACATGACTGGGACGCTTTTTGTCTAGGACGCTGTCCATCTCTTGCAGGAATTGATTGCGCGTTCGAACCTCTCCGCCCACCTCATCTGCTCTGACACCGAAGAATGAATCGATCTCGTCGATGAAGATTATGACTGCTCGTCCTTCTTGAGTTCCCTTTCGTGCATTTTCGAAAAGCTCAGCCACGTTCTTCTCCGATTCGCCGAGCCATTTGGATATGAGGGAAGAGGCGTCCAGGCTGTAGAAGGCTGCGTCAATTTCGGTTGCAATTGCAGCCGCGAGCAGGGTTTTACCGCACCCTGGAGGACCGAAGAAGAGAATTCCCCTGGGCCATCCAAGTGGGAAGAGGTCGGGTCGCTTTATTGGAAATACGATGGCTTCCTCAATCGCTTTTTTCGCTTCGTGAAGATCCGCGATCTCTCCCCAGCTTACGCTGGGCTTTTCCGTCAGGATCAACTGTTCGAGTTTTGCTGGCTGCCGGTCCGTTTGGTCGCTTTCGAAGTGGCCGTTGGGCTCCTTAAGTTGGCGAGTCCGCTGTCTATAACTCTCAATCTGTTGCATGTAGAGCTTGTTCTGGGGAGCACTGGGGTAGAGCGCACATAGCTTAAGCAATACTTCTATTGAACGGTCGTAGCGTGAGATGGCATTGGTCTTCGCGCCTTGTTTGTCGAATTGAATGGCTTCATGCGCGAACTTGACAGCCATTTGCTCTAGTTCTTCAGAAGCGGACATATTCAAAAAAATGCCACCTTGAAGCAGCACCTATTCTATTACGATCCTGCCGGTCTCACGAAGTTTTTCAAGCGCATTCTGAATTAAATCTGGAGAAGCGCCTAGATCGTTTGCGCATCCGTGAAGACTGAACTGACCGTTGTGTTTCTTGGCGTATTCGTAGACGCGATCCTCGAAATCACGGCTAGGTCTTGGGGTCGAAATTTCCAATATCGGGCCAGTTGTAGTGGGGGGTGCCTCAAAATTCGGAAGGTCAGGGAAATGGTCACGAAGCTTTTGCTCGGCAACCAATCCGGTCTCCTCAAGGACTTTCTTTGCGTCATCATCGGTTGCTTCAATCGGAAGTTCGGGCATTGTTGTCTCCGTTGTAGCTTCATTGGTTAGGTCGGCAAGGGTATCGTTGACTTCCTCAAGTTCCATCGCGACCTGGGGAACTATTCCGGCGATTTTTGACTTCGTATCTTTTACTATGCTCATGACGGGTGCCATTTGCACCATTATGTCGCCAAAGTCTTTGACGGTCTCGAGTCTGAGGATTACTTTCTCAAGAGCAAGCTGACTGCCCAAGACGACTTTAGCGATTTTTCTGATCTCGGCGCATTCATTGGCGTAGAGCCTCGCGTGGTCATTGTCTTTGGATACTTGTGCGCCGACGCAGCGTTGAAAGAGGTCTCTGTCGCGCTGTTGGAGTTTGGTGTACATCTGGTCGAGTCTGTCAAATTGCGCTTGCAGTCTGTATGACGCCTGGGCAATGCGCTCCTTCAACGGTACAGGGTGAAACCTATCTTCGACCTTCTTGATGAATGAGAAAGCGCCCACGTCTCCTTCAGGCTTAGGCGGACTCTTTCATTTTGATTACGACAATATCTGGGACAGTTCTGGCGGGCACCGAGGACGGCATTGTGGGTGGTGTCTCCAGTGAATCGATGGCCTGAAGGTACTCGTAGATGTTATCGAGATCCTTACGTTCTTTCCGAGCGATCTCAAGGCCAGATCTAATGGATTCCGTGACAGTGTGATAGGTTTCTTCGTTGATTTCAGTTGCAGTGTAGAGCATCTTGTTGTTGGTCAAAGCAGATTGAAGGTCCCTGATTTGCTGATCCAGCTTCCCTTCGACTTCCTTCAGGGTATCTAAGAGCGTGTCGCGCTTTTGGTTAATTTCCTTGTTGACATCCTCGTAGGTGCCTCGGAGTTGATTGTATTCGGGTTGTTCAATGTCGCCGTCCTTTAGCAGCAGGTCTATGGCCTGATTTCGCCTTTTGATTATGTCGTGCTCCCTTCTGAGATCCTCGGCCTCTACCCGCCAAGTCTGGAGAAGAACAGGATGACCGTCGATAAGTCTGACAAAGCTGATTGGATATTGGCTGACTTCACCATTGCTCTGAGCCACTTGTATTGCTGTGACTTCGTCCCTGAAGTTTGCCGCGAGACCTACTAGTTTGCCTGTAGGTCTCCCCATCGAGTCCTCGATGGTCTTCCCAAGATACTTCCCTATCTCGTCGACGGTTAGAGTCAAAGCTCTGAAACCTCCTATTGTGAAGAGCCTAACTCACTGGACCGCTGTGGCGTGGGAAGGCCACTTGCGGGTAAGTCGGGAAAACGGTCTTTCATGTGCTGGTCCGCAATCGTGTTTGCTTCAGTCAAGATCCTTTGAGCTTCGGTGCCTGATGCATCCATCTCGTATGAATTGCCTACGGTCTCTCCCGCTTCCACAACGACGCTGTTTAGAACTTCTCCGATCTCGTTAAGCTCGAAGCCGACTTCAGGTATAACCCCAGAGATTTGGTTCTTTATCGAGTAAACTACACTTGCAGCAGGCGCCATTAGTCTCGCCATATCACCGAACTCCTCGATGGTTTCGAGTCTCAGGGAAACTTGTTCTAGGGCAAGTTGACACTGAAGAGTGACCTTCGCCATCTTCCTCACTTCTGCACACTCATTCGCGTACATTGATGCCCGTGCAACGTCATGTGCCATCTGTGAACTGACACATTTGGCGAAAATTTCCCTGTCGTGCTGTTGCATTCGCATGGCCGCTGTTTCAAGCTTGTTCTGTTGAACCTTGAGTCTATAGAGGGCCGTTGCAACCTGTTCTTTGATGGGAAGTTTGTGATGGAACTTGGAGTTGACTCTTGAGAAAACGGGTTCTTTCGTATCCCTGTCCCAGTCCTTGAGGAAACCACTATTCAATGCATCGATCTCCATTTTGTGCTTACAACAATTCCAGTTGTTGATTAGCCGTTGACGAACGAACACTATTCAAATTTCGTGAAAGAAAGCTGTCAAGAATGAGTGACTCGCTGAAACTGCTTTCTCATGATCGACTTGCATGAACGCACGAAAAAGACCATTCTGAACCAACGCAGAATAGGGCGAGAGTGGATCCGACAGATCAGATTTGTTTTTCCACAATTGCTTTCTCGCATTCACCAAAACAAACGGAAATCTGTTGTTCAACCAGCGTTCGGGATCAATGAAAGAAAGAAGTGGGCATGGAGGAGCCTAGGCTGAGTCCGTTCTTTCGTCGGTCATGCTGCCTTCTCCAGTTTTATCTCAATCNNATCGTTGAGACGTTTCTGATGTCGCTTCCTTCCCCTAGAGCTTCGGTTCCTATCGCGATTTCTTTGACAGTTAGCTTACCAGCGAAGAACCTCCTCCGTACGACTTCCACTACGTCTACAGCCGTGCTGATTGCTCTACCACGCGCCTTCACTGAGAGTACCTTTGCTCCCGATTGAAAGTGCATCATGACGGCAGTTGCATATGCCATTATGGGCTTTCGTCCAATCAATATTGTGTCTGGAGGAATGGGTACCCGGGGTCGTGGCGACCCCTGTGGAGATGAAGCGCCCCCTCTTCTTGTGCCAAGTTCAAGTCACCTCCTCGTTAGATAACGTGCTCTTGAAGCCAAGTTGTTGTAAATTGCCGTTGTTC
>PMBQ01000228.1 GCA_003152955.1 Candidatus Bathyarchaeota archaeon | reverse complement strand
ACCGTGGCCCCGTCATTAGTCACGGTCACGTCACCAAGGGTGTCAACGAGCATCTTATCCATTCCACGCGGACCAAGAGTGCTCTTAACGACCTCAGACACAATTATCGCTGCTGCGATGTTACTTTTCTGAGCGTCCCGCCCTCTATTGCGAGTAGCTCCTTCCTTCAGAATGAGAACAGGTTGACCGCCTAGATAGGACATTATTTTGTTACCTCAGGTGACTTCTCTGGATGAAAACTGGCGGTTATAAGTATTTTCTCGACCGTTGGGCATGGGACGAATAACTCGGGTTTAGTAAAGCAACCCGGTTTCGACTTTGAAAGTTAGAGAGGGACGTCGGTTCGTCATCCAAGTGCAGCATTGGAGTTGAAATGCTGCCTAGCGAAGTTATTATATTGGTCAAGCCTCTCGTGCGAGAAGCAGATTTTCAGCACCCTTCAAGATTTTGAGGAGACGCATTTGCCGGTTAACCTTCTAGTAAAGACAACAAATCTCCGCAACAGCACCCTCATCACCGGTTTTCACGGAGTGGGCGAAACAGGATACATCTCAGTCTCTTTTCTCGTTCACGCCCTGAAGGCTGACCGGATTGGTTTCGTAGATGTAGCGCGCCCACCCCCTTTCGTAGCGACATCAGACTCTGGACTTGTCACACCGTTCGAAGTTTACAAAGCAGGGAAAATTGTGTTGGTCAAGCTTGAGTTTTCTCCGCATAGAACAGAAGAGGCGGAATTTGCAAAGACTCTTGCACGTTGGGCCATGGACAACAAATTCAAGGATGCGGTTCTCATCGGAGGATTGGATGGGAGCCTCAAATCCGGTCCTGATGGAGTGCGCGTGGTTCCGACTCAATCTTATCCTCTGAAATCAATGAAGATGAAGCACCCGACGCTTGAAGAAGGCCTTTTCGTCTACGGTCCCTTGGCAGTCATGCTAGCAGAGTTCGAGAAGCGGAGCTTTCCGGCTCTTGCAGTGCTTCCTTACGCCTCCGCGAATCATGCGGATCCGAAGGCAGCAGCAACTGCAATAGAATCAATCGCCAAAGCTTACCGCCTAAAGGTAGATGTTAAAGACCTGGAATATGATGCTAAAGATATTGAGGAAGAGATTGAAAAGAGATTGGAGGAGACATCTCGATCACTGCGCGGAATGTACGGCTAACCCCACATTCACACATTGATTCAAATAGCTGAACGATTCTGCTTCACTGGAAAACTGGCTGATTACGAATGCAATTGCGATTTTTAGGCGCATGTCAAGAAGTCGGAAGATCCGCTATCGCGGTCAAGAACACCCGCAGTCAGATACTGATGGACTATGGAGTAATGATAAATCACGAAGTGGAATTCCCAGTCCACATATCTCCGAAAGATCTTAACGCAGTAGTTCTAACGCATGCGCACCTCGATCACAGCGGACTCATCCCGCTATTCTACACTCGCTCGAAGTTGCCTGTCTACGGCATTGAACCCACGTTCAAACTCACAAAAGTACTCATACGGGACATGATCAAGCTGAGCGGCTACTACCTCCCCTTTGAGTACATCGACCTCGAGAACATGATGAACCAGGTAGTACCAGTGGATTACCGATCCACGTTCAAGATTGAAGATGCTGATGTCACCCTAATCAACGCTGGCCACATACCGGGAAGCGCACAAATAATCA
The DNA here is from genome assembly GCA_003152955.1 of Candidatus Bathyarchaeota archaeon. The sequence continues at coordinate 3,579 of PMBQ01000228.1, read as the reverse complement.
TTGAATCAGACGGAAAACGCCTCCTCTACACAGGAGACTTCAACCTCGTGCCCACACACCTTGTACCAGGCGCAGACCATGCCTACAATAACCTCGATGCAATCGCTATTGAGAGCACTTATGCCGGTGAAGACCACCCGGACCGAGCCGAATCTGAACGTAACTTTGTGCTCGCTTGCAAGGAAGTTGTAGAAAAGGGAGGAACCGTCCTCGTTCCGGCTTTTGGTGTAGGCCGATCTCAAGAAATCATATGCATGCTCGCCGACCACAATTTCACGTATCCAATCTTCGTTGACGGGATGGCCTTAGATGCAATAAGAATGCTGGAAGAGCATCCTGATTCGTTGAAGAACCAAGAACAGTTCAAGAAGGCGATGCGGGAGGCAGAACAAATCAGAAATTGGAATGATCGGCGACGGGCTGCGCGCACTGCAGGCGTAATAGTTTCTCCCGCCGGCATGCTGAAGGGAGGAGCATCTGTCTTCTACATGGAGAATATCGCGAATAATGAAGATAATGGAATATTCCTTGTCAGTTACCAAGTCGAAGGTTCCCCCGGCAGAATCCTGCTAGACGAAGGTCGTTTCATACTTCATGGGAAAACAAGGAAGGTAACGGCACGCGTTGAGAAATTCGACTTCTCATCGCACGGCGGAAAGACCCAACTCGAAGAGACACTCAAGGAACTCGACAAGCGAACAAAAGTGTTTGTAATTCATGGCGAGGAAGCTAACTGCAAGCGCTTGGCAGATTTCGCTTCCCAAGAACTAGGGCTACAGACAACAACTCCTCGACCTGGTGAAATCTGCGACGTCTGAGAATCTGGGCTTGATCCAAATTGGTGAAAAATCTGACTGTGACCTGAATGGCCTGATAGATCCGATCTCGGCAGGATATCCATGGATTAAGGCAAGTATTGTCGCTCCATTAGCTGATCCCGGAGAAGCCTTTGACTCTCGTAGAAATCAATATCACTCGACACGAATCCTTGCGCTACTTGAGCGGCAGATCCTGAAATTACGCATTGACAGACTTTTGGGTGTTGCTTACTCTGATTTGTACGTGCCAGGTATGAATTTCGTTTTTGGTGAAGCTAGGCGGCCTGGAAGAGTGGGGGTGATATCTACCTACAGATTGAAATCGCAATCGGGAGATGAACCCGATCTACTTCACAACCGGGCGGCCAAGGAAGCCATCCATGAAATCGGTCACATGGCGGGTTTGAAGCATTGTTCCAAGACTTCGTGTGTCATGCATTTCTCACTGGGACTTTCGGACACGGACCTTAAGAGTCCGGACCTATGCGAGAACTGCCAGTCGCATCTGAGGGTGACTATTGACTAACGAATTCAAAGCCAAACCGGGACACTTGCTTCCGGAAATCTTGGCCATAGCACTTGCCGGCGTGCTGACGTACTCGCTCCAGGCCTCCAACGCGCCAATAGTGGCAATCACATTTTTCCCAGAGACCACTGGCGGCGTAACTTTGAACGCGGCAATCTACGTAATCATGATGGCTGCCGCCGGAACGGTAATGTACCTTTTCATAAAATTTGGTCTGAAGCGTCTAGTTAAGTATCTGATTAACCTCGCGATGTTCGCCCTCCTGTTTTTCCTGTTCACTTGGTATGGGACGCTGTACGCCGACTATCTGCCTTCACTACTGATGTCTACGATCTGGGTTTGGTTACTCATCAGCCTACTTGCATCATTAGCACTCGCCTTGGCAATCTACAAGTCGAAGGGGCCGCTCCACCTAGCCGCGATCATTCTTATTGGAGGAATGACCGGTACATTTCTGGGCGTCTCCATACCTGCCTTCACTGCAGCTGCCCTTTTGCTGGCTTTGGCAGGATACGACCTCTTCGCGGTCTACAAGGGCCCCATCGGCAAGATAGCTCAAACAACTGATCTAGACGAGTTCAAAGGCGCTGTCTTCACTTACGGTGATTTGACTGTGGGCATGGGGGACATGGTATTCTATTCAATGCTCGCAAGCAATGCCATGATGAACTTTGGCCCACTGCCATTCGTGGCCGCAGCGATTGGGTTGATAGTAGGAGCCTATTTGGGATTCAAGATGCTTGAGGGCCGCGATATGTTCCCTGGTCTGCCTTTCGCTGTGATCTTTGGTCTCGCATCCATGTACGCCGCGTCTCTGATTCTCATGTCCCTTAAGCCCGTTTAATGCTGGATTACCCAATGCTCGTACGGCACCGCATGCTGTGGAGTTGTCTTCGGGAAGATGAGTATAAGCCCGCTACTCTTCGATTCCCAATCAGTAAGAAGCTGGGCTCAATCTGCGTGGCCCCTACCACTTTTGATTATGCTGATCAAATAACTGATGTTGAGGCATGTGAAGACAGTGCCGGATGCGAAGAGTAACGCAAGCCTGACCGGCTCTATTTGACTCAAGCCGAACTCTATCTTTGTGTAATCTGGATAGACGGGAGAGAGAAACCGGATCAGAAAGTAATTGTTCACTATTAGAAAAAAAAGCGCCGTGGCCGTTGTTGCTGTAAGCAAGGGTTTTCGCTTGGGGTTCCATAATGCTACGTCCATGACTGCCAAAACCAGCAGGTAAATAGCGTATTGCTCGGTCACTCGAGCTTTGAAAATTAGGAAAACGAGCGTCACAACCAGCATAGATTGAACAAGACCGTACTCTGTTTCGAAGCCGAACTTGCGGAATGCCAATGCCGTAAACACGACGATCGCGGGTACCCACAGAAAGCCAAGGATATCGGCAAGTTCCGTCGGTAAAACGGGTATGATTCGTAGGTAATTCATGTAGTAAAACGCGTCCCATGCTGACATCGACCCACCACCTTTGACGACCGTCGACGCAAGTGTCGCCGTGAAGGTAGAGATCGACCACCCCATTCCGACCAATGTGAGAATCGTAGCGAGAGCGGGCAAACCAACCGCTACCACGAGCCCCCACCAAGTTCGCGTTTTTCTGATAGTCGCTGGGATGGCGTAGATGAGAGCTAAGGATTTGGTGAAGATACCGATGCCCGTCCAAAGACTCCTTTTCATGTAATTGCTTGTCATAATTGAGGCTAAGATGAAACACATGGAGAGTGAGTCAAACATCCCCCAGATCCCAGAAAGGATCAGTGTGAATGGTGACAGTGCCCAGAAACGAGCCGCCCAGAGTGAAGGACCTTGTCGAGATGTTCTGGAAGAGATGTAGTGATACAGAAGATACGCTAGGAACATGTCACCTGCAATTATCGGTTGCTTAAGTAGAAAATAGTATGCGAAACGATTATCGAAGCCTACTGCCATGTAGACGAGATACAGCAGGCCAGTAACGAGAGGCCAGAAGGGGAGGTAAGCGACCGTTGCACTGTCTTGTGGGGAATAGATATTCGCGAATGTGAGCCCGGCAACCGGTCCCAATGGTGCGTATGGGTTTACTCCGTGCACCACTGCATAGCCCAAGCGTACCCAAAGTTCAAAATCAAATGGATGACCTGTCCAGAAGGAGAACGCTTCTCGAACGAGAAGTCCCAAAATCAGTACAGTTGCAGCTTCGTTTTTCGCAATTCGGTGAATGAATGTCGTTTTGGATTT
>PMBQ01000003.1 GCA_003152955.1 Candidatus Bathyarchaeota archaeon | reverse complement strand
TCCGATCAATCCGACCAGTTGTTCCGAGTAATCCGACCAGTTCATCGGAGCGAAGCGACGATGGTGTGGTTAAGTTAGCAAGTGGTCGGAATCAGCTGCCTGGTTGCGTTGGGCGCTGTCTGACATTAGTGATGTTCTCCATTAGGCTCCGGATCAATTGCGTTGTACCGGTCGGTTCACCAAAGTCAAGGACCGCCTCGATAGCCTCATCTAAGTCGCCCCGTTCGAGGATTATCTTAAACGTCTCAGATAGATAGCCTTGCACGCTGGAGTCGGCCTGCTGGATATCGGTGAAGATCGAAGTCCCGTTGCGCAATATGTATACGACGTCCTCAAAGTCCGTGCTTGATCGAAGATCCACCCACCCTCGGTTCTTTGCCGCCTCGAGTTTGGAGGCCAGGAAGTATGAAGGTTCCAGAATCTTTATCCTCTGGCCTCGTGGAAGATCTACCTCTGATGTATGGCGAATTCCTTCCGCATACCACCTGTTGGAAAACCCAAGAACTTCGGTTTCGGTGGGCATCACGTCAATTGTGACGTCTTCATAAATCCAGCGGCAAAGGNNGTAGCCTTTGTAGGAGTGGATGTCAATGATGCAATCCACATCCAAAGTGGGCCGTGATTGTGGCGCACCTGCAGCTTTCGCGTAGAATTCAACGGTTGCCCCCCCAACAAACACGACCCGTTCGAGCAACTCGCCGAGACCAATCGCAACGGTTTCTAAATTATGCATGTTGTCTGCTTTCATCACCGGAAGATCCTCTTTCTGAGTTCATCAGTTGCAAGCTTGACTTCCCTGGGTCTTCCGATCCTGATGGCATCTGCAAGTGCAACCATCTCGTAGAAACGCTCGTCGATTTTTGCTGCCTTAGGGACAGTGGGGTACAATGGTTCTATGGTCTCTCCCCGCACCATCCCTTCCACATCCGGCCAGACATAGATTGTTCCACCAGATTGCACCATCGTTGATAGTGGGGTTGCGGAGTGAGCGGTTGGAATCCCTCGAGCGATTGCTCCGGGTCTTTGAGGAAAGACGTACTTGACTCCATGCTCCAGGAACTCAAGCAACGATCCTTTGTTTACATTCCGCTTCGAATCATCCACGAGTCTCGCGATGCGGTTTCTGTATAATGCTTCGGAGATTTCGGATTGGCTGATGAACAACTGATTGGCTAAGTCAATCGTTCTCCAACGGGAATTGCGAAGAGCAATAATTTTCAGCAGTACCAAGAGGTCCTGGGGTTTGATTCCGGTAGTCTTTTTCAAGTTCGCGCTCCCTTATCGCATATCGCGATTAGCGATAATATGCAAATACAGACCACGAGAAGCAATTGTTAAGGTATAATGGGCAAATACTGGCAGGAAGAAGTGCTGGCATCGACTCCCCGCGTACGGGTCCCTTGCGTTCCGTCGCACCCTGGCCACGCTCGTGCTTCGCCAGGGGGACAACTTTGTTGATATCTGCCCTCTTGACAATGATACCCTGATGCCTTACATTGTTCCCATAGTGGGAGCATTAATGTAGATATGATGTTGGGAACAAACCTGGGTTTGCCTGGTGATCGTGGTTGGGACCACATTGCTCGATGAGTTCGCTGATAAGCATGGCGACGTTCGAAATCAAATCGCTTCATGGCTCAATGAGGCCACAGCGGCCACCTGGCAAACACCGGCAGACATAAAGGCACGACACGCGTCGGCCAGTTTCCTGACGGACAATCGAGTGGTATTTAACCTTAAGGGGCCTAAATACAGACTCGAAGTTGTTGTCGGCTATAAGAATCAAACGATCCTTGTAAAGCGAATCGGCACACACGCTGAATACTCACGATGGAGCGACAGGTGACCTGATGAGAGGATTGAAGACAATTAAATCACAATCGGAGCTTCAGAAAGCCCTCGCGGAAATCGAGAAGCTACTGGTTCTCGATCCCGATCCCGTCTCGGAAGAAGGGGAAGCCCTGAAGATTCTTACCCTTCTCGTAGAGGACTACGAGAAGAGTGCCAGGCAGCGCTTGCAGCCGGACCCGATCGAAGCAATACTCTTTCGAATGGAGCAACAGAATCTCTCCCCGCGGGACCTGGTGCCGTTCATCGGAAGCCGAAGCAAAGTGTCAGAAGTGATTTCAAGAAAACGCCCCCTGAGTTTATCGATGATACGGGCCCTTCATGACGGACTTGGTATACCCGCAGAATCTCTCATTCAGAACCAGGACGTCGTCTTGTCGCACGACCATCTAATTGAATGGGAGCGGCTTCCAATTCGAGAGATGGCCTTGCGGGGGTGGCTCAAGCCCTTCTCCCGCTCGGAAGACGACAACTTGGAAGCGGCAAAGAAGTTCTTCGACGCTTTGAAGCCATTTTCGTTACTGGGGGTTTTATTTCGCAGTTCACGCCATACCCGATCCGCACGGACAATGGATCAGTATGCCCTTGCGGCGTGGACAGCACGAGTAATCACTGTAGCTTCGGCGAACGTACCGAAGGCACAATTTGCAAAAGACAATATCGACCGAAGTTTTTTGAATTCACTGGTTCGCCTGAGTGTGTTTCCAGATGGCCCGAGGCTTGCCTGTCGGTATCTCCGCGACCAGGGTGTTTCTGTGGTAATTGAAAGACACCTTCCCAACACGTACCTTGATGGCTCCGCGATAGCTATGGCGCGTGACCATCCGATCGTCGCGCTCACGCTGCGTTACGATCGTGTTGACAATTTCTGGTTCAGCCTGATGCATGAACTCGCGCACCTGAGTCTCCACCTGGGGTCAGAAATCGACCAATTCTACGATGATTTTGATGTAGATAACCAGGGAGACCCTCGTGAACGTGAGGCGGACGCTTTTGCAGGTGACATCCTTATTCCAAAGATAATATGGGATGAGATTCCTGTCTCAAAGATGCGAGCCCCTAACGTCGTTCTAGACCTGGCGAAAAGACTGGGGATTCACCCTGCAATTGTTGCGGGTAGAGTAAGATACGAGACTAAGGATTTCAGAATTCTCAATAAACTCGTGGGACACAAGCAGGTTAGGGCACTGTTTGAAGAGGGCCGGTGATGGTAGCTCCCTCGCGCCTTCTCACGGTTCTCGCCTTTATCGCGATCTACCTGATTTGGGGGACGACGTATCTCGCGATCCGCTACGCAGTCGAGACCATACCTCCGTTGGTCACGGCCGGGGTTCGCCACACCGCAGCTGGCCTCATCCTGATGGGTTATTGCTGGAGCCGCGGATTCCGTCCACGCCGCGAACATTGGGTCGCCGGAGTCGTTTTAGGCGCGCTCTTCTTTTTGGTCGGACACGGCAGCCTGCACTGGGCCGAGCAGTATGTATCGTCTGGATTGGCAGCTCTGCTAGTGGCGAGCGAGCCTCTTTGGATTCTCGGGATTGGCGCTGCCATGAAGCAGGAGAAGATCAACTGGATGAACGGTGTTGGCCTCCTGCTTGGTCTGGTCGGGGTCGGAATCTTGACCTTCCGTGAATTCACGCACCTCAGCAACCTGACCTGGGGAATGGGGGCCGTCCTGATCGGCGCGGCATCCTGGGCAGTTGGTGTCTGCATTTCGCC
>PMBQ01000100.1 GCA_003152955.1 Candidatus Bathyarchaeota archaeon | reverse complement strand
GATATAAGTCCGCTGGATGTTATAGTTCTATTTGTACCTTTAGAGATTGACTTACATACAAGAGAGCTTCGGCAGATCCAATGCTGGTGTCAACATTGATTCCAACACTCAATGAAGAACCATTCATTGAAAAATGTTTGCTATCGGTGATACAGCAACGACTGCAACACGATGTTCATCTAGAAATTCTTGTGATAGATGGAGGATCGAAGGATAGAACGGTACAAATAGTGCAGGAAATGTCAATTGTATATGACAGTATTAGGCTCATGTCTAATGCTGCAAAGTATCAATCGTATGCACTGAATATCGGTATCAAGTCTTCAAACGGCGAAATCGTAATCAGGTTAGATGCTCATTCGATCTACCCTGACAATTACATCAGTGCACTTCTTGAATCACAAAAGACATCCGAAGCAGATAATGTAGGGGGACTGTTCGTTTCATCTCCTCGCGATGGGAGCTACGGTGCTTCCTTAGTCCAAGCTCTAACAACACATTGGTTTGGTGTAGGAGATGCTTTGTATCGATTGAATGCAGATGCCGGGTATGTAGATACTGTCCCATTTGGATGCTTCAAAAGAGAGCTGTTTGACAAAATAGGATATTTTGATGAAAGGCTTAGTCGAAATCAAGACTACGAGTTCAATAGAAGGATAAAGAAAGCTGGCGGGAGAATTTGGCTGAATCCTGCGATACGTGTTTACTACTACAATCAAGCAAGCCTGGTGAAATTGTTGAAGAAGCAATTCTTGTGGGAAGCACCTTATAACACCTATATGTGGTACCTGGCTCCGTACACATTTACATTTCGTCATGCCGTCACGGGTCTTTTTACTTTTTGTTCGATCGTGGGTGCCGTTTTCGCTGAATTGTTCTACCCCGTCCGGATGATCTGCTATTCTTTTGGTGGGTTATATGTCTTGTTGAGTCTTGTTGCGTCATTTCAACAGTCCTTGCGATACAGGAATGTCAGGCATATTCTTTTCTTGCCGGTATCATTCTTTCTCTTTCACTTTGTTCACGGATTGGGGATTCTCAAAGGTCTGCTGTTGCTACTTCTCCGGAGGGCTCCCGTTCAAAAGGTAAAGGAGCCTTGGCGAGGTTATGGCAAGTATCGAATTTCCGTAGAAACAAACTTGAGATAGCCTTTGCATTCCGGGNNCAGTATTTCACGCTGCCCACGCAACCCGGAGGCACAAGGTCGTATGAGATTGGTCGTCGACTCGTGGCTAGAGGGCATAATGTGCACATGATTACCACCTATTTCAAGCACAGGACTCCAGCTCCCTCGAAAGGTTGGTTTTGCACAACTGAGGATGGAATGACTGTTCACTGGCTCCCTGTTCCATATTCGAACAAGATGGATTTCGGAGATCGGATTAGGGCGTTTCTTAAGTTTGCCGTTGCCGCCGCATGGAGGGCAAGTTCAGTAAACGCAGATGTCGTGTTTGCCTCAAGCACTCCCCTCACTGTGGCGATCCCGGCATTGTATGCATCATGGCGACATCGTGTGCCTATGGTGTTTGAGGTTCGAGATCTATGGCCACAAGTGCCAATCGAAATGGGGGTCTTGCGGAATCCCATCTTGATCGCAATCTCCAGAATACTTGAGTCGCTGACCTACAAGAAAGCCTCACAAATTGTAGCATTGTCACCGGGTATGAAGAAAGGAATCGCACGGGCTTCGATCGATGAGAACAAAATTCATGTAATTCCCAATGCTGCGGACTTAGCGTCGTTTGATGTTCCAGAGAGCGAAGGCGAGTCCTTCCGCAGTCAATATGAATGGCTCGGTCACAGAGCATTAGTTGCATATGTCGGGACTCTCGGCAAAGCTAATGGAGTTGGCTATTTGGTAAAACTGGCGTCGGTAACTAAAATGATTGACCCGGAAATCAGGTTCGTGATTTTTGGGGATGGAAAAGAAAGGGCCGAGATTGAGGCTTTAGCTAGAGCGCTAGGTGTGCTCGGCGAGAATCTCTTCATGATGGGAAGCATTCCTAAGAAAGATGTCCCCAGAGTACTCTCAGCTGCCAGCATGGCAACGTCTACATTTATTGATGTCCCTGCATTATGGGACAACTCAGCCAACAAGGTTTTCGANNGCTTTAGCGGCTGGAAGGCCGGTGGCAATCAATTATCAGGGATGGCAGGCGGATTTTCTTAGAGAAAGCGGTGCTGGAATAGTCTTGAAAGTCGATGACATTGAAACATCTGCTAAGATGCTGACTGATGCTCTACATGATCAAACCTGGTTGGCCTCTGCCAGGAGGGCCGCCAAGAGACTGGCGGTAGAACGCTTTTCCCGTGACCGCATGGCAATCGAGGTCGAAAATGTACTAACACGAGCGATAGCGCGTTTCACTAACACGCTCGAACAAGGAAAACCGTCTTACGAAAAGGCTCTTTGACTTCTGCATAGTTCTTTGTGGCCTTGTGCTCACTGCGCCATTGCTCGCCCTGGTGGCCGTGATCATCAAAGTGGTGACTCCCGGTCCGGTGCTCTTTTCTCAGGTTCGGGTGGGCAGAGGGGGGGACACTTTCAGGCTACACAAATTCAGGACTATGGTCCCGGATGCGGATAAGCTGGGTTCCTCAGTAACTT
>PMBQ01000207.1 GCA_003152955.1 Candidatus Bathyarchaeota archaeon | reverse complement strand
CTGAGTTAATTCGGACATGCCAAACGCCGGAGTATGTGGGGCCTACTTTCTTGACTAGAAGTGTGATAGGTCTGCCCCAGGGGTATAGCACTTTGTTGGGATCTGTCACTACTTTCACGCCACCTATGCTTGTATCAACCAGACGAGCTATGATCCTTTCTTTTGAAGTCAGGCAGGTGACGACAAAGTCTGCGCCATTGAAGCATACATCAGGCTTGTCATAACCCTCTAATGCAGGATACTCCACATAGGGGTTGAGATAATCCTTGATGTCTGGGAAGATCATGATTCCGTGGCTGTCAATAGCCTCCTGGCCTGTTAGCAGGAAATCGTGATCCACAGTTCGTTCATCGACAACTATCTCTGCATTACCCGGCCGGATCAATGCGCCTCTAATTACAGATGTGCTAGTCCAGGTGAACCCGTCCGCCCAGACGACCAGATAGACAGGCTGGCCGGTCTTTGAATCTTTACCACAAGCAACCCTAGCATCATGACCCCACCCATGGGATTGAATCATGAAACCATCAGGGTCGAGGATCTGCCCTTGTGGTGTCACGCGACACCCCTTCAGGTGAGCGGGCCCACCGGACACGTAGGTCTCGCAGTAGACGATCAGGTAGTTGGTTCCGTCAAAAGAGACACCTTCAAGGTGCTGTCTATACACGCCTGTCGGTGTGGGAGTTAAGAAAAATGGGTTGACGTTCGGAATAGGATAGTCGATTGGGCCCATGGGGTAGAATTCGTCTTGAGAGGAGTATTCGACGGGTTTGGTGAATAATTGGGATCCGTTAATGGTGTCCCCGCGATGGGCCTTGCGCTTCTCAGCGAACAGGGTGAGCCAGTAAGCGTACACGCCTCCAAGGTAGAGGGAAACGGCCCACTCTTTGCTTCCCGGCGGTATTCTATCGATAGTGGCAACCAGTTTCCTAAGATTCGTTTGCTCAAACTTTGGAGTGCAGTATGAGGGTGCCTTCGAGCCCTCAAACAAGAGGTTTTGTGCTTCAATCAAACGCATCGCTTTGTCAATCACCTTGCCGCTCTGACCATCCTCTATCTTGGCTTTGATCGTCGGCCAGCGTGCCTCAGGAGGTAGCCATACGAATTCTCGGATAGCAGCTTGACCTCGATTCTTCATGAACGCCCTTTGCGCTTTCCTACGATCGGCGGAGGCTGCCCGCTCGATCTTTTCGTTCTCACTGCGAAATATCTCGTAGGAATTCTTGAGAAACAGTAATCCCATGACGAGCTTGTGGAAATGTTCTGTACCCAAATCAGATTGGAAGGGTTCTAAGGTTTTCCAGAATCGATCCAACGAGATGTGTTCGTCGCTAGTCCCAACTCTTTCAAACAAACGGAAGGCCCGAGTCACCTACAATGTAGTCATGATGTTGCTCAATTACTTTGCCTGTATTCTCATTAGGGAGCCCCAATTATGCCTTCAGGATCAAGAGCGAAAACAGCCAATTCAATCTGATTCTCTATCGTGCATGCAAGACAAAGCGGAAGAATCTGTTTCATACGCGCTTTTCTTCTTCAGGAATTAGAGTCGTTTCGTGTGTGTGCGCACCATAGGAATCACTTGGGCTTAATACTACGAAATGGAAAGGGTTGTTGTGGCCCACATGCCTTCTGAATCAGGATCGGCTGTTGCGGTCCAACAGACTCTAGCAGAGCTCCTAGGGGCAAATCAGGGATACCTCAACTGGCTTGATTCCATAGGTGCTGAAGAAGACAAACGTGAGTTCGTGGAGACTCTTCAGAGAATTGCGGCTCCGCCTGTCGGAGTCTATTACTACGCTCCGTCGCCCCTTGTGAAAGTTGGTGGGGTTGCTTTGTCGCCGTATACTCACCGATCGACGAATCTCACATCTTTCGCAGACCCACTGAATCTAATCTTCACCGGAGAAGCACAGGTGGATAGGGTTGCAAGCATTTTCATGAACGGACTTTTCCCGCCACAGCTTTGGAGCAGCACAAGAATACCACTTTACAGCTGCGCAGAAACGCATTGGGTCTATGTCGAAAATGGAAGCGACAGCAAATGGCAGGGCATGAACTACACACTTGCGGTCGGCGGTTGTGCTCTCGAACGTTGCCACATTCGACTTTTCGAGGGAGGATCCAACGGGACGCTGGGCGAATTTACTCTCGGGGGAGTCCACTATGAGGAGTCACCTCTGCCCAAGATTCACGTAATTCAAGACTGGGACAGGTCGCAAGATTTCATTCGACAATTGTTTGAATCAAGCCGCTTCTGCAAACACACACATGAAGTGCGTCTTCAGGACGAAGGTGAAGTGGTGCAGAACGTTCCACACGATGGGCTAGCCACGGTTGTGGAGCTCCAATGAATATTATTGAACAAACGCTAAGCACGTGTGCACCAAATCCCGCACTAGTTTGAGATATCGGAATATTCTCGAATTTGAACCGTCGTCGCTCGACGGTAGTGTGTGTGCGCGCACCAGCTCGACCACACAGAAAATTGTTTGCTCGCTTCGCTCGCAGAACGGTTTCCGTTGTCACATGTGTGGTTAAGTTTTGTGGGGTTGAGTTTTGTTGTGTTGTAATGCCACGTGTTGAGTTTAGCGGTGCGCACACACGAAGTGTCGTGGGCGTTGAGTAGCAACCCTGGGATCACCTAGACTCGAAGGCTCTCAGAGGAGCGAAGAGAAAGAAATGAAAGGAAACATAGGTNNCTGAATTGGCTTTAGTGTTGGCAGTCACGTACACATTGAATTTCATTCTGCCGTCATCGGTCAAAGGGCTGGTACTTTTTCTACCTGTAGCGTACATCCTAGTTGACCGTCGCATTCGTCATCGTTCTTGGAAGGAACTGGGCATTGTTCGTCGAGGCTTTGTGAAGGGCATAGTTGCAAACTGGCATCTGTTCATCATCGTTGCTTTGGTTCTTCAGATTTCTATTCCTTCTGGGGCAGCTTTCTTCTGGCCCGACTATCTTCAACATATTCTCAGCAGGCTTCCATGGTCACTGAGCGCAGGAATCGCAGCCTTTTTGGGTTTCCTTCTGTTGACAGCACTTTCAACATTCCTTGAGGAACTTGTTTTTCGGGGTCTAATTCAGGAACGGCTGAGCAGGGTCTTCCCTCAGGCCGTGGCCGTGGTTGTGGCGTCAGTCTTGTTCAGAATCATACATTGGACTCCGGGTAATCCCATTATCGTGATCGCTGACATCTCAGCCGTAATTGTAGACGGTCTGTTCTATGGAGTCATATACCTAAGATCCAGAAGTGTCCTAGTATCTTGGGTCGTGCACTTCGCAGATATCGTTGGTTTGGCAATGCTGCTCCTGCTCATCTGAATGGAAATAACTCCAAAAGGTTCGAAGAACATTCGAATCGTAAGCTCTGCTCAGTGCAATAATGGGCTGCTACGTGATTCTTCGGGTGACCCATGCGTCAGATCGTTCTGGCATAAATCGTGTGTGTGGATACAATGGATGCCTTGGATTTTATTCAGTTAGTCTTCTTGAGCGGAAGATGTTTGAGTGCAGTGACGATTTCATGCGTGTGTTTTGTGATGTCGACGTTCGTAAAAATCTTGACAATCTTGCCTTCCTTGTCAATTATGAATGTCATTCTTTCTGCATACGAGCCGTCTTCACTCAAGACTCCGTAGGTCTTCGAAATCTGCTTGCCATGGTCGCTGATCAACGGGAAGTTCAAACTGTTTTTCTCAGCGAACTTTTTATGGGATTCGACGGTGTCCACGCTAACGCCTACAACTTCTGTCCAGAGAGCTGCTATCGATTGGAGCTTGTCTCTGAAACTGCAGGCTTCGATTGTGCAACCTTTGGTATCATCCTTCGGGTAAAAGTAAAGCACCACATTCCTCTTTCCAAGGTAATCTCGTAGACGAACCCAAGTGTCGTCAGAAGTCTGACCTTCGAAATCAGGTGCAGTGTCGCCAACTTTTGGCCTTGTTCCCACGGGTAATCACTTCTCGCTAATTCGGTGTCTTCTGTTTACTACATTCCTGTCAAGTTTATCATGCTTTGGCTTTGGAAGCAACCTTGCTATGATACACCTCTGCCGAAGTCAATGATCTAGCACGACTTATGAGTATGAACGGGACTTTGAGCGAGTGCTAACCCTGAGAGAACTAGATCACTCGTAGGATTATCACGGAGTGGCACCCAGAAAGTGGCCGATCAAAAAGCCCGCGAATCCGGCTGCTAAACCAATTGCTGCCATTTGTAGACCGTTCTTCCAGAGTGACCCCATGGTGGCTTTGGCCCCAAACCACCCGATTAGGAACAGAGCTGAGCCACTGATAACGACGGAGCCGATGGCTCCGGCCATGATATTGCCTCCAACGAACAGGAACGGCAAAATGGGAATAATGGATCCCACGAACGTTGATGCTAGAACGGTTAGGAAGCTGTTTCGAGCTTCGTTCTCTCCAACGGGGGCGAGTCCAAGCTCGTAAGACATCATGAACTCTAGCCACGCCTTTGGGTTCGCAGCGATCCGACTCACCATGTCTTCAAGCGCCTCTCCCACGTATCCCCATCCCTTCAAGATTTGCAGCACCTCCAGACGCTCCTGGTCAGGAATATCTTGCATTTCACGTTTCTCACGTTCAGTCTCTCTCAAGTATAATCGGCGCCTTGAGGCGGTGGAAGTGTAGGCGACTGCGCCCATGGACATTGATTCCGCTCCTAATGCAGCCAGAGTAGCGACAAAGATCAACTGGATGTTTTGGGTAGCCGCAGACAATCCCAGGATGATGCCGAGAACATTCACAAGACCGTCTTGACTTCCCAAAATAAAGTCCGACAATAATGTACGGCGCGCGTGTTGCTCACTCAAGATGCTCAACTTTCTCCTCACGATACTCTTCGTTGCGCTTCAAAGTCCGTCATGACCCAGCTTTGACTAGATGTTTACCCTGATGCGGTTGCCTTCGAGCTTCACTTCGTAGGTTTTCAAGTCGTAGGTTTTGATGTGTGGTTCGAGTTTAGCAATCCAACGTGAGAAATTGTCCGTAAGTGCATCGCCAGAATCATCGTAGATGGGGCCACTCAAAGCTTCTCCTGTCGTAATATCGAACTGGGCATGGTGCAGCGGGCACGTTAAGATGTTGTCTTCCAATGTTCCCATTTCGAGGGGGGCTCCCATGTGACCACATCTCCTTTCCAGAGCATATATTTTGCCATTGTAATTGCATATGACCACTGTTTTCCCTTCGACCTCTACAGCTTTCATTCCGCCTGGAGCGAGGTCGTCTGTTTTGGCGACTTCAATGAACATTCTTTACGCCTTTCAGTTCCTGGATAGGAGTTTGGGGTAGTTCATCTGGGTTGATAACGTCTTTGTGCACGAAGAGCATGCACCAGCATCGTTTTATCGCATCAAAATGTTCTCGGTGGAATGGTATGCATGGGCAGACGATTTTCATGTTTTCTTCTCGGTTCTTAGTAAGCCCTTGACATGGACAGTAGGGAATTCCATGTTTCTGTTCCAATAATACTTCCTGTTCTAGTAGGAAGTTAACCATGCCTTCGTCTGGGCTGAACTTGAAGCCGAGTGGATCAACTACTTTCTGATACATGGCTCTAAGGGCTTTCTTTCTGGCTTCAACGTTCACCAAATCATTTCACGCCAAGTAACTCTGAAAGTTTTTGCGGATTATACCCTACGACTACCTGCTCATTTATTTTGGCGTACGGAAAAGCTAATGAAAATCCGGATTCTTGAACTTCTTTCTCGATCTTCTGCTGTATGTCTTCCGTTGCTAGGTCGTAGTCTGTGTAATTGAATGGTATTCCTTTGTCTTTTAGGAACTGTTTCATCTTTATACACCAAGGACACGTGCTAAGCGTGTATAGAATA
>PMBQ01000165.1 GCA_003152955.1 Candidatus Bathyarchaeota archaeon | reverse complement strand
AGGATCAAGCTGCCCCCCACTCGACGCGAACCGCGTCACCGTAACCTGCCCTCCCATCGCAGGAGCATTAAACAGTGGACTATAGTACAACGCAACCGATCCTAAGACCACAATAACCAATAGAAGAACCGCAATCGTCAACCGAGACCTATTCAAACCAGTCGTCATAACAAAACCATCCTAACTCTACTCAACCTGAAAATGCTTCGCCGACTACACACTGTAGTTCTATATAATCATAGCCTCACTCACTTAAACCACCAGCCACCTTAGGGAGTTTCAGTGAAACGACCGGACTGCCGTACTACTGAAATGATTAGTCTAAACTAGGAATAGAATTGCAACTCCAATCACGGCTATCCCTGCGCCCAGTATCCCACGCCAACTGGTTCTTTGCCTGTACCGTATCCACACCGTGGGAATTATGAGAACTGGCATCAGAGACATGAGGGTCTGGGCGACGCCAGCCTGCGAATAGGTTACCGCGACCATGGACAGTGTGACGCCCAAGAAAGGCCCGATGAAGGCCCCAGCGGCAGTATGACTAATCCCCTCCCTGTCTTTGACGGCTTGTTGAAGTTCTGGCAATTTCCGCGCAAGCAACAGACCCACCCAGACTGATACAGCTCCAAAGATCAAGCGCATCAATGTTGCAGATAATGGATTCAACGTTGCATCCGGGACCAGGTCGATTCCCTTCTTCGAGAGTACAAGTCCTATTCCCTGGCCTCNNATCAACGCGAATAGTATACCATACCTCTTGAGCTTCTTCGTTACTGGCACTTCCCCGGTTCGCTCCTCCTCTTCCAATATGACAACCACTACACCCGCCAACGTTACCGCTATCCCAACTATCCCCCATTCTGGCAAGACCTCCCCTAGCATGAGATATGCTCCGAGAGACGCGAATATTGGTGCCAGAGCCATAACTAGAACCGAACGTCGCGGTCCAATGGTAACATATGCAGCGAACAATCCACCATCACCTATCGCCAATCCAACCACTCCACTAAGACCCATCCAGAACCACTGCGCGCCATTCGCAGCCGGCAATATGGTCCCCAATAGAATCAAATGCGCGAGCACAAGGAACCCCACCGCCATTATAGTGCGATAGGCGTTGACGCTAAGCGAACCTATTCGTTTCCCAGCAGTAGTGAAGAACAGAGAGCTAACGGTCCAGAGACATGATGTGATTACTGCAGCACTCTCTCCAACAATACTTGGGTCCAAACTCATCCCTCAGAACCTTATCATTAGACTTTCTTGGGTGCAATCGTCGACTTGATTCCGAAACTCACCATCTAGCTTCTTTCAACATCTTGAATCACGGTTATTTACGCCAGATGAATGTTTCACCAGAAGGAAAACCACGACTAGTTAACGTTGTCAGCTGACTTCACACATACACATTCGCGAAATGGCTCGCGTTATTCCAGCTTTTCCATCCCAAGAACGACTGATAGTTCGACTTGGCGTTCAGGTATCTTCCAGTATCTTCTCAGCAGCTCGTCCTTGTCTAATTGAAGCTTGAATCCATGCTTCTCATAGAAGCGTATCGCCCAGTCGGCAGCCACCCAAGTTCCAACCAATATTCGCCGCGTGCTCGCCACACCGACGACGTACCTGAGAAGTTCTCCGCCTATCCCGCTCCGTCGACATTCAGGCAGCACGTACAGGTGCCTAACCAGGGTCACGTCCTTGACTGGTTGATAACCCGCGACCCCTAGAAGTCTACCCTCCGCTTCATATCCGAAGAAGGTCATCTGACGCATCTCCTCACGAAGCTCCTCCGAACTCATGTATGGTTCGCGATAACGGTCCTCGGGAATGACGCCTCTATACGCACTTGCGGACTCGTTGATGACTTTGAGAATTGAAACTCCATCTTCCTGATCGCAAACCCTGATCAACACAGCTACCCCGGAAATTCAACAGCGACTTCAACCGGTTAGATAAGTGCCAATCGCTATATGATCTGAAGTATTTGCCAAGCAAGGAAAAAAGGCAATCATTTGCTCAAAAGATTCGACCAAGAGTGGCGGAGACCAATCAGTACGAAGACGATGACAAGTGCTCCCAAGACAATGGTCGCGCCGAACAGAGTCATAGTGAGTCTGCTCAAAGACATCAAAGCAATGAGTAGAACCGCAACTATCAAAATCAGCATAATGTTGCTTCTTCTAATTCTCAATCTTATGCTCAAGAGAAAAAATCCTCCAACTATCAAGAGCACAACTAGAAGTTCGATATCACTCATGACTGGCCCTCACCCGATCGAACAAGATTTGTCTTTCTATCGGAGCTGCTGAAAAGAAATGAAAAACCTTCTCGCCCTTCCAAATTGACTCGTCCACATGACCATTTGGAGTGTGACTGTTCACTCTTCTACCGCGCTGGAGCTTCGTCCTTCTTTAAATGCCGCTGGAGGAGATTTCCAAGCACAAAAGACCAGGCGGTTACCATCTAAGTTCTTGGAACGCGGAGTTGGATTTTGATATCACGGTCCAATTCTTGATCCCATCTGCGATCAGCATCCAGCCCTCCCAGTGCCTAGTCGTCCGGAGAGAAATGGCAAGGTCAATTCCATCACCATCGGCACATTTCAAAGCCACAGCGTTTCCCGAACTGTCGACCTTCTGAATGAACACCATCTTGCCCTCATTCGACGCGGCTGGCAGGGTTATGCTTATCGGACCGTGGGTTGCGTCGGCGAAGATTGCAAAGTCAGAAGTTGCCATGGTGTAGTCTGGTATTTCAGCAGTCAATGTCCGCTCGACGGTATCCAAAGATCAATCAGACTTCGAAAACGGCCAGCAACATGGCTTACGGTATCGTCATCCCTTAATCGTTTAGTCATTAGCATTCGATTCAATTTGATTCGTAATTTCAATAATTACACGGACCACGGTTCGGTCGAGCTAGAAATTATGGCGGGCCCGCGGGGATTTGAACCCCGGACCCCAGGCGTCCCTCGCTTTCCTAACGAAAGCGTTTAGAGGGCCTGTGCTTTGGACGCTCACAACCCGCCAACGCACTATCCAAACTGAGCTACGGGCCCTAACACCACGCTAACGCAGATCATACCTTAAACTTAGAGGTTTCAGATCGGAAGTTTCATTCAACAAATATGGCGGGGCGGTACGGCTCAGCTACCTTCGCTCTTCCCCGAGGATCATATAGCACCGCGTCCTCTTCGCCATGAACCTCAACCTCACTCTTCAGCTCCCTCGCAAAGAACTTCTGCGCTTCAACCAGCGCTATTTGCTCATCAATATTCCCCATCTTGATTTTTCGCTTCCGCAGATCCGGCGGCATCGTTCTTGCTTGTTTGATGATTTTCGCTGCGAATTTGGGAAGATCTTTGGGGCTTGGAGACTCCGAGCCGATCATCTCTCTGATTAGGCCATCCAGAGTGTCCGGTCGAGATTCAGCTCTGTGCAAGGCTTCGGCGTAAACACGCCATTTCCATTTGGCGGCCGTGTAATAGTGCACCTTCTTCGGAATAATTTTTGTTGTGGCGATTATCTCCTGCGTATCCTCGAGCGTCTGCTTCACCAATTCCTCCAGCTCATCTGATCGTTCATCTATCTCTGTCTCGTCAAATTTCGGCCATTCTGCGGTTGAGACAAATCCGCTTTGCCCCATTGTCTGCCACAGCTCCTCTGCCAAATGTGGAGAGAAAGGAGACAGAAGTCGTACCCACGCCGATATGAACCGCCTCACAGTCTCTGAGTTCGGCTTCTCGGCGCGTCGCTCATACCATCGCAAGTCATTCCAAACGTCGTAAATGGTTGCAGAGAGCGCTGTCCGAGTCTTCAATTTTTCAATGGCTTCGGAAACCAGCCTTGTTTTCGCGTACATTCTACTAATCAGCCATTTCTCCAGATGCCCATTCGGCGTTGACTCATCGCGTCTAGCGGTATTCTCTTCAACTAGGTGAGAGAACGCTTCCAATCTTGCTTTTATGTCCCGCACATTCTCGAACCGCCAGTCCGGGTCATCCATACCTTCCGCAGCCAGGAGTGCCGCGGAGCGGACTGCGTCGGCCCCGAAATCGTCACAGGCTTTCCAAATAGGTATGAAGTTACCTTGAGACTTGTGGATCGGTCTTCCTTCCAGGAGCATGAAACCATTAACCCCAATTGCTCGAGGCCAGAAACGCTGCTGGAACAACGCAACATGATGAAAGATGAAGAAGCTCAGATGATTTCCAACCAAATCTTTCCCTGAATTGCGTAGATCAACCGGATACCAATACAGGAATTCCTCCCGAATCTTCTCCAACACCTTCACATCTACTCCCGTCTGCTTGCTCAGCAGCTCTGAACTGCCAGTTCCATAGAATACGAAATCGAAGAATTCAGGCGGCAGCTGCTCAGCTTTTATCATGCCGGCGTTCACGAACTTGCTGACCGCGTAGTACGCCATGTAAATGGTTGAATCGCTCAGGGTCTCAACGATCCAGTCTGGACTCCAAGGCAGCGGTGTGCCCAAACCCGTCTTCCGCGCACATGGCCAATCCTGCAGCCAATCAATGACTCCTTCAAACCAATTCCTCGCCTCCTCAGGGTAAAACGCCATCTTCGAGATCGCTTGGTGCGCAAGCGCCTTCCAGTCCGGATCTGAATACTTCAGAAACCATTGGTCTTCCAGAACTCTTGCGACGCATTGAGTGGTGCAACGACAGACTACTTTCTGAGGCAGCTCGTAAATCACGTCCGCAATGCCTCTGCTCCTGAAATCTCTAACAAGGCCTTGCTTGACCTCTGCTACTTTCTGCTTGGAATAGGGACCGCATTCGTCCTTCAGAATCCCCCCGTGAAACTCCGCTTTGTAAAGCTCCTTCGTGGCCTCTTCAGCTCTCGGATCATTCTGATCGCGCAGTCCCATTCGGTCGACTATCTCTATGGCGGGATATTCTCCGTACCCTTGAACTGATATGATCGAGATCGGCTTGATCGTCAACACATCATTTGGAGCTATGTGGAACTTCTCCAAAACCGCTGGGTTTCTTTGCAAGTCCCTCAGCGCCAGCCAGTCGAAGGGTGCGTGTGCAGGCACACTATAGACCAGTCCACTAGCGTTTTCAGTGCTGACGAAACTGCCCGGCAGGATCGGCAGTTCCCTCCCCAACATGGGGTCAACGCATTTCTTGCCCAACAACTCTAAGCCTTTCAGTTCCCGAATGATACGAACTTGTTTGAGCTGGTTCTGAAGCTTCTGGGAGGCCATTCGACTGATGATCCACCGCTCCCCGCTCACATCGGCTTCCACATAGTTCCCTTCAGGGTTGACCCAGAGGTTCGTGACTCCGTAGATTGTTTCAGGCCTGAAAGTAGCGCAAGGGAGAAAGACTTCGCCCATCTTGAATTTCATGAGTACAAATTCTTCAGGTCTAACGCCTTCGCCCTCCAGCCTATCCGCATCTCCAGTTGGACTCTCGTCCTTTGGACACCAAACAACAGGGTGTGTACCCTTGATCACGTAACCTCGTTCTCTCAGTCGCAGGTATTGCCAAGTTACAAATTTGCTGAAGGACTCATTCAGGGAGCTCGTATAGAATTCTCTTCGCCAATCGATCGCCATGCCTAACCGTTTGACAGCATCGCGGTTGACGTTGGTATAGTACCGGGCCATGTACGCGGGGTCAACGAACTTCTTCAACTCCTCTTCGGGGACGCCATCAACGTCTCTAATGGGGCGAATGAACTCCTCGTCTCCCATCCGGATGCGCTCAGCTGCGCCGGCAACAGTCTTCCCGGTCCAATGCCAAGCCCAAGGGTAGAGTACGTTGTACCCGCGCATCCTCATGTAGCGCGCGTACACATCAATCCGAACAGCCGTGAATGCACTACCAACATGAAGTGGCCCGCTCATGTAGGCGAATGGGAAAGTTACGAAACACTTCGATCTTGAGGGGTCTGGGTCAGCTTCGAAGATCTGTGCTTTCTGCCACTCGGTCTGCCACTTCTTGTCGATCCACTTCCAGTCAACATCCATCTGGGATCACTCTGTCAGCATCGACTTCAACGTGGACTCTGCGGTTTTCATGACCTCTTCAACCGCTTTGATGTTCGTCCCGCCAGCTTGGCCGAAGTAGTCTCTGCCTCCTCCACCACCTNNGGCATGCACGCCTTGGCTGAGAGCCTGCTTCCCTGCACCGACGAAGATTCTGACCGAATCCTTGACAAGTAGTAGAATCGTCACCGCAGTTGGATCCTGCTCCGTGATCTTGTTATTCAGGGAGATTAGCTCGCTCTCTTCACTGTTCACATACTGGGCTAGGCACAGCTTCACTTGACCAACTTGTTTCGAAGAATGTAAGAGTCGTTCAGCTTCCTGTCCTGCCCACTGCTCGGAAAGCCCTTCAAGTCTCTTCGTCAGCTTTGCTTTTTCTTCGACAAGGTTGCGCACATATTGGTCGACTTTCTCTATAGGCGCCTCGACGGTTGTCGAAATGCCCTTCAGTTTTTCTTCCTGTTGTTGGAAGGCCCGCAAGGCCTGGGTGCCTGCAGCGAAGATGATTCGCTCCACGCCGTCCTGTATGCGCTCGTTGTGTAGAATCTTGATTGTCCCAATCTGTCCAGTTCTCGTGCAGTGGGTTCCACCGCACGCCTCCACATCCCAGTCGCCGATCTTGATTATCCTAAGCTCACGACCCGGCACAACACCGCCCTGATAGAGGATGTATCCGTAGGCTTGCTCAGCTTTCTCCCGGGGCAACCACATGGACTCAACCGGAATATCCTGCAAAGCCGTCTCTGTGGCTAACCGTTCTATTTCACGAACCTGCTCCTCTGTGATCCTCTCGTAATGAGATATGTCGATGCGACTGGACTCGATGCCCTTCTGAGCACCTGCCTGCCACGCGTGCTTACCTAGAACCCTCCTCGCCGCCCCCAGAACCAGGTGAGTCCCAGTGTGATGGCGCATCAAGCTCACGCGCCTCTCCCACTCGATGGAGCCTCGAACATTTTCGCCCACTCGCGGAGGGTTTCCATCGATCTGATGCAGGATCACACGACCCGCCTTCTGAGTATCAACTACTTTGATTGCCCCGGTTGATGTTTGCAGTACTCCTCTGTCACCCATTTGGCCGCCTCCTTCAGGGTAGAAGCAGGTTTGGTCTAGGGCAACGAACTTGTCATCAACAACTGCCAGGACTTTGCCTTGGAATTCCTTCTGGAATGGATCCTTGTAGTAGAGTGGGACTGTTTCGGGCAGCTGTTGGACCTTGTCCTTCAATGAAGCTCCGGTCTTTGACTCTATCTCTTCGTCTGAAACGTGCTTTCCAGTGAGGTGTTTTTGGGCGACCATGCCGTAGAAATTGCCGGGAGGATTCACCGCTACACCCATGGGTTCAGCAATTTCTCGCACTATGTCCGGGACTAAACCGTGCGAATCGTATAGTTCGACAAGAGTCTCGGATGAGATTTCCTTCTGCCCTTTCGCTTTCAGGTCACTCGAAACCTTCTTGACAAGATCAGAGCCGCGTTCCAGGGTCCTGCGGTACTTGACCTCTTCAGACTTGATTGCATCCGCGACCTCGTGCCTCATGTCCTTAAGCTGCGGGAAATCATCACCCCAATAGTCTATTTGCAAATTCAATATGTCCAACATTCTGTCCTCGACTCCGAGTTGGCGGAGCATGCGATAGGTTCGCCGAATTAGCAGGCGCGCCAAGTACCCCGCTTCAACGTTCGACGGTACAACTCCTTCTGACAATAGGAACGCTATTGTTTTTGTATGATCAGCAACAGCCATCACATTTTCGATCGGTATGAGACGCTTCTCCAAGTCTCGCCAATCGAGATGAAGGATGTCCGCCACTTTCTTCCGAGCGTCAAGGCGGCTCTCGCCTCTCTCCACGTTCATATAGCTCGAGAACGGAACTACACTCGTGACTAGTTTCTCATCGAACCTGACGGAAGCTAGATTGAAAATCTTGTCAAGTACGGAACCGTAGATTACTTGAAACGCGGTCGGTTTGCCCTGGCTCAGCCACGCCCACCGCTCAATCCCATATCCCGTGTCCACAACACGTATTGGCAGTCTCACCAGCTGCTCTCCCTGGACTTTGTATTGCATGAAGACTAGGGTTGAGATTTCCAAACCGGCATAGAGGCATTCGAGATCTGGCCCCGCGTTTCCTCCCCCTGACCAGAAATGCTCTTTGTAGGACATGCCTTCTGATTTCAGTCCAAATTCTTCGACCGCAAGTTGATGGTGATATCTGATCGTCTGGTCCATCCAGTAAATCTCCTTGCCTGGATAGTTGAAAGCGTGTGCACCCCCCATTTCAAACATCAAGTCATGTCGACCTAGGGTAGGACCGACATTGTCGATGTCGGTGAATCTGATGCTTGGCTGGCTGACGACGAGTGGGTTTGCCGGTGGAGGAATCATGCCCTCCGTCACGTAGGGTTGAAAATCGTAGATGGACGCGCCGACCAGGAATACGTCGTCTCGCCACCGTGCTACGATAGGGTATGGTCTGATTCGAGTGTGCCCATTCTTCTCAAAGAACGACAGGAACAACTCGCGCATATCATGAACTGAATATGGTCGTTTAGCTGGAGATTTGCCTATGAAGGAATACTCTACACATGGGCTGTCACCGCAATATCGCTCGCCTGGTCGCTGGGTCCAGAAATATGCCTTGCAACATTCGCACTGTTTACGTACGAACCCGTTCTCTTTGAAGAACGGCACTGCGAACTCCTTTTCACTAATCTCCACTAACCCATTCCTCCAGCCGACACATCAGAACGAAGCAAACTGACTAGAAAGCTATTTGCCTGCTTCTCTCTCAGTCACCTTATCTTCACAGTAAACCAAATTGACTGCAGCTTCACCATGAAAGATACGACAAGAATAGGCCACCATCTCGATTCCTTGCTTGAACGAAGTAACGGTTATTCACCGCTTTTTTCTAAATAGGCAATTGATTATTGGAGTCAGAGCAAATGTACTTCCGATACACAGGAATTCGAGTGCGCAATCTTCAACGCTCCCTACGTTTCTACACCCGAGTTATGGGAATGAAGCTCAACCTTGAAGGGAAGATGGAACACGGAGGCATCTGGGTGGAACTCAAAAGCCCCCACTCGACCCAAAGGCTTGAGCTAAACTACTATCCTCCGGGCACGAAGTATCACGAGAACTTCAAAACCGGAAGCGAAATGGATCATCTAGCGTTTTGGGTCAAGGACGTCAATAGCGAGTATAAACAGCTGCTGAAAAAGGGAGCTAAGAAAGCGGTTGAACCGTTTGCACAAGGCAAGTATAAGTTGGCTTTCTTGAAGGACCCTGACGGAATCTGGATTGAACTCATCGGAAGAGCGAAGCGTCAAAGTTGAGATTCGGCCTGCGAGATGCTCTGTCTAATCTGTTTGTGGAAAGTCTCCACGAAAGAGATCCTCAATCGCTCTTCTGGAGGTAGCCTCAGGTTCTTCAGCCGGGTAGCCGAGCGCGAACATTGCAACGGGTCGTACCGATTTGTCACCAACCACTTCCTGAACCTTTTCTTCATCAAACGATCCCACCCAGACGGTCGCTAAGCCCAAGTCAACAGCGGCGAGCATGGCGAATGTTCCCGCGATTGTGGCGTCTTGAACGCTGTAGAGCTCAGTTCCTCTCCCACCGTACTTTGGAGCTGAACGCGACGGATCGGCGGAGAATACTAAACAGATCGGAGCTTCGCTGAGGAACCTTTGATCGAAAGCTGCTTTTGCCAAGGCATCCCTCTTCTCCTGTTTCCGGAAGACATGAACTTGGTAGGCCTGCAAGTTTCCAGCGGACGGAGCCAGGTTGGCAGCTTGAAAGATCTGCTTCAGCTTCTCATCCTCTACCGGTTTCGAACTGTAAGCCCGGATGGAACGCCTATGGTTTATGACTTCAAAGAACTGCAACCGAAATCGAACGGAACTATCGTGAAAGACGAATTAAAGCTTCCAATCAAAACCCGCCAAATTCGGCCTAGACTGGTGCCATTGCAGAGAGACATTGTTGACTTTGAAGGGAACTAAGCCACTAGTCGTTTGAGAAGGCGATAGAGCTCCTTTTTTTCCAGAAGCGAGCCGAGAGCTTTTGGACCAGTTTCTGCTAGTTTCTGAACAGATTGTGCAGCTGTGACATTTGACTTGTCTAACGTAGTTTTCTGGTGTTTTTTCTAGGAAGGCTCGTTCCGGTATCGCTCATGATAACATTCCCCACAACAGTGCCGACACCGGAGTCCGCACAATCAAAGTAACCGCGCGTCGACGCCGCCCGGGACTCCAAAACGCGAATTTTTTTCCTGGCCAGCAACCTGCGCTCCATCGAACTATGGTCCTCACGCCAGATTCAACCTTCAGAATCATCATAACCTCGCTTAGTTCTGGGTCTGATTCTTGGCCCAGACTGTACTGCGCCCTGCTTCCCACACCAAGATTGATGGAGATCATAAAGCCGCTTGCCCTCAGCATCATTCGTGAATCTAGCTCCACAGCGGCAGATTGTGTATTCATCGGACATCCTCAGCCAACTCTGGCAAAAAATATCAAAAGAGGTTACTAAAGGGCTACGCTAAGCTTCGGTCGAAGTGGCGCTCCTCCAAACTCACGAAGGAGATTAGAAGAGTATCCTGAGCTGGAAACTATGTTACCAGTTGTAATGCCGCGCCCTCAATGCCAGGAAAGACCTCGACACCTAGACCTTTGGACCCGACTTCACAAGTTCCGGGCAAGTTGCCTCAAACTTCTTGAAGTTGTTTATGAAGTGAAGAGCTAGCTGGCGGTATTTCTCCATGTATTCTTTCTTGCTCGGCCAAGATTCGGCGGGATCGAGGATACCGTCGGGCACACCGGGGCAGTTCTTTGGAACTTGAAATCCGAAGATTGGATCTGCCCAGAAGTCGCCTTGGAGCAAGCTACCGCTTAGTGCTGCATTGAGCATTGCGCGAGTATACGAAATGCTAATCCGTTTTCCGATGCCAAAGGGACCACCGATCCATCCCGTGTTGATGAGCCAGCACTGAACATTGTATCGAGAAAGTTTACGCTTCAACAAATCTACATAGGTGGCCGGTTGATGCACCATGAACGGACCGCCAAGACAAACGCTGAACGTGATTTCAGGTTCCCTGCCGAGTTCGATCTCCGTCCCCCCGATCTTCGCCGTGTAACCTGAGACGAACTGGTAAAGCGCCTGTTCATGAGTCAATCTCGCGATCGGAGGCATGACCCCACGTGCATCACAAGTCAGTGTAACCATAGTTTTCGGGTGGCCTCCCCTTTTTTCCGGCACCGCGTTGTCGATGAATTCTAGAGGATAAGACGCACGAGTATTCTCTGTAATTGAATCGTCGTCCAGATCTACCATTCGCGTAGTTTCATCCAGAACCACGTTCTCCAAGACTGTCCCGAACCGACGAGTACAGGCGTAGATCTGCGGTTCAGCGGAAGAGGACAAACGGATGACTTTGGCATAGCATCCGCCCTCGAAGTTGAAGATACCTGTGTCATTCCATCCATGCTCGTCGTCACCGATCAACCGACGTTTGGGATCAGCGGAGAGCGTTGTCTTGCCGGTACCAGACAGGCCGAAGAATATGGCAGTGTCACCGCTCGGGCCTATGTTCGCTGAACAGTGCATTGACATCACTCCATTCAGTGGGAGCTTGTAGTTCAGAACAGTGAAGACTGACTTCTTGATCTCTCCCGCGTATGCAGTGTTCCCTATGAGGCCTATTGATTGACCAAAGTTGAGTGCGATGAATGTGTCGCTTCGGGTACCATCAATCTGCGGGAGCCCCTTGAAAGATGGTATGGACAAGATTGTGAAATTGGGTACGTGTCGTCGGTATTCTTCGTTCGTGTTGGGCGGGTTGAACATGTTTCGGGCGAAGAGGCTGTGCCAAGCTAGCTCTGTGATTATCCGGATTGGCATCCGATGCTCAGTGTCGACCCCAACGTAGCAATCTTGAACGAACACATCTCTACCTTGAAGGAAACCCTGCAAACGCTCGAAGAGTTCATTGAACTTATCCGGGCTCAGAGGTCGGTTGTATTCTCCCCACCAGACGTTCTTCTCATTCTCGCTCTCTCTGACAATGTACTTGTCATTTGGAGATCGAGCCGTTTGATTACCGGTGTTGACGGCAATTGCGCCTGATTTGGTGATCTTACCCTCACCACGAAAGACTATCTCCTCGTAGAGAGCCTCCGGTGGCAAGTTCCAATAGGCTTGGTGGAGGTTTGTGAGTCCATGGCTCTCAATTCCATGATCACTCTTGAGGGCACCAGCTTGACCTTGAGCGGGAGTCTTAATGTTCAGTATGTTGTTCATAGCCAATCCCTAACCATCTTTCTGTCGCCAATGTAGATCTCATTTGGAGAGTCAGGATCAAGCGCCCACCGGATCCTCGCGACTCCTTCAGTGATGTCTTTTACTGATCCAGCGTAACTGAGCCGTAACCGGCCTTCCATTCCAAACTCCTTGCCTGGCACGGTTACCACGAGCGCTTTTTTCAGAAGAAGATTGGAGAGTTGGACTGAGTCTCTGACGTACGCGGTGAAATCTGGGAAGCAGTAGAAGGTTCCGCCGGGTTCGGTTACTTTGACTCCTTTAATGGACCTCAACTCTTGCATCATGATGTTACGGTTGTTTTGAATGGTCAAACGCAGATTCTCCACAACACTCTGGAGACCGGTCAGCGCACCCTCGGCTGCTGCCTGCAGGATAACTGAAGCGCACGAAGTCGTCTGGGCCTGGATGTTCGTCATAATCTGAACGAGCCTTCTGGGGGCAATGGTCCAACCGATTCGGAACCCCGTCATCCCATATAGTTTGGAAATGCCATTTGTCACTATGACTTTCGAATCTTCGATGTCTTTCTTTGTGAACCTGTAGCAGGGCACTGCTTTCTTGTCGTCGAACACGAGCTTGTGGTAAATGTCGTCCATTATNNGTTCTTGCTCTCACAGAACTTAACGATCTCTTGAATGAAGTTTTCCGAGAATACCAAACCGGACGGATTATTGGGGCTATTTACTATGATCGCCTTTGTCGATGAACTGACTACTCTAATGATGTCTTCCATCCGCGGATGAAGACTACCATCCTCGGGAGTTACAATTATGGGAACACCGTAGACCATCTTGACAATTTCTGGATAACTGACCCAGTAGGGCGCTAAGATGATTACTTCGTCGCGTGGATTTAGTAAAGCATAAAGCACGTTGAAGATCGCTTGCTTGGCACCCGATGAAACGATTATGTTCTCTGGTTCAACGAGCTTGTCGTAGTTTTCTTCAGTGTAGCGGATAATAGCTTTCTTGAGGGATGGATTTCCGTCCGTAGGCGAGTATTTGATGTCGCCCGTTCCTAGTTTTGCAGCGGAACTCAAAATCGCATTGATTGGTGCTTTGTTCTTGGGTTCGCCGATTCCGAGATGTATAACGGGTTGACCACGTTCAAGCAATAATCTGGCTTCTTCGTTCAGCCTTAAGGTTGGCGAGTCAGCTATGGAGCTGGCTAAGTAACTGTAACTCATCGGAGGTCACCAAGGATAGCCAACTGAGAATATCAGGCTTATGCAATCAGGCGATGTATCGATCCGTACTATACACGATCTTGATCCATCAGAATTAGACATAAGGGAAGCTCCACCGAAATCAAAGAATCTCGGTTACGCACTGAGAGTTGCAGGGAAGAATTTTATTCGAAAGGAACGTTGAGGCGAAACTAGCCGAATAGAGCGCCCAATCCGGCTAGGGCTTCTTCGCCTTTCTTCTTGTCATCTTCGGGTTTCTTTTCTTCTTTCTTTCCTTCCGCGGCAGCTGCTGGTGCGGCGGCTACTGGTATAGCCTGCGCAGCCTTTAGCGCATCTTCGATCTTGATCTNNTCTGATAACGCGGCAACTAAAGCCTTGATTCTTGGTTCTTCTACCTTGACACCCGCGGCCGTCAGAACTTTCGTGACACCCGCTTCCGTCACTTTTTCGCCTGCCGAATGCAGGAGTAATGCTGCGTAGACGTATTCCATTTGTTCACACCGAAATTGATTGGGGCCCTGTGCTTGCTAAGTCCCTCTTTTCAACCTTTTCCTTCAGCTGGCTTCTCCACTTGCAGCTTGTTGGGGGACAACGACGTCGGGTTTCACAGCGGCGATAGCTGAGGAGAGCGCATTCATGTTCCGGTAAGCTTTTTGAATTATCATCTCAGCAGTGGCTTTCGTGAAGAAACCTGCTTCCACACTAACCGCAATGGCTTGGCGATAAGCCTTCGAGATGATTACCGGGGCAGTCTCAGGAAGCATCATATTCGCTTCAACCGCAACACCAAACGCAAGCCTTGCAGCGGACGCGAAATCGTTTTTCATCTGATCGAGGTCGAAGGCAAGATCATCGGGCCCGAGGATCAGCCCACCATCGTAGGCATATGAGAGTGAGAGCCCAGCTTCCATTGGTTTCATTCCGAGCTTGGAAAGAAGTGAAGCAGTCTTAGTTGAGATTACGTCCCCCTTCGTTGCTACTATAGTATCCTTCGCAACGAAGATGCTGCCGCCTTCTATGCGCGTCTGCACCTTGGCCTCGTTGAACTCACTAATAACCGGTCCCGGCTGCATGCCTGTATTTCCAGCGGGGATGAGTATTTCGCTGGTGGCTAGGTCGCCGCCCTTCGCAGGAACCCTCACTTTGTTCTTGTTAAGGAACATAATGAGTTCGAAGGGATTCATCTGAGTGAATATCAAAACCTTCGAACCAGTCAAACCATCAGCGAACTTACCAATATTCTCCCTTTTCCCAGAGATAGAATCCGAGGCCTTTCGCAGAATCGAGTTCTTCGCAACAATGAGATCTGCTTTGCCTCGCAGTTTCTTGCGAATCTCTTGAATCTGAGAGGACCGCACTTTCTGGAGGTCGGCGACTGCGACGACTGAATACTTCTCCAAAAGTTCAACCAGGTCACTGAAGATCTCTTTCTTCCAGACAGCGACCTGTTGGGTTAACATTTCATTATCACTTCGCGAAGTTGATCTTTACCGGTTTACTCATTGTGGCTTTGAGGAGTATCTCACCGATGTTCTTGAATCCTCGTTCCAATTTCTGTTCTACTCGCGAGACAACAGCCTGAACATTCTCGACAAGTTTGTCGTCCGGCATGCTCTCAGTGCCTATACGACACTGGAGAACTGGCTGCTCCCTCATCCGTACTCGGACCATCTTGCGGTGGTTGGCGACTACCTGGTCGATTGCGGCGTTTGGTGGAACGGGCGTTGGCATTTTGCCCCGCGGTCCAAGGAAGGAACCTAGCCCTCTTCCCACGAGTGGCATTAGCGGTGCCTCAGCGATGAAGAAATCGTAATCCACGGCCAACTTCCGTGCCGATTTCTTGTCCTTGCCCAAATTCTCCAGATCTTGCCTACTTACCAACATGTCAGCTCCGGCCACCTTTGCTCTGGTGGCCAAATCTCCTGACGCTATCACACAGATCTTCAGGGACTTTTCAGGAGGATTAGGGAGAGCAATGGCCTCGTTGATTCGATTCTCGGGCTTTTTCAAATCAACTTCTCTAAGTTTCACGACCAAGTCTATTGACTGGGCAAATTTTCTCTTGACCAGATTCTTACGTAGCTCACCGATCGCTTTGCTGATTTCGTCTTTGGCAAGTGGCAATTATTAGCCCATCTGGTCAAATTTCTAACGGGTGATTCCCCCTGCCTAATAAAAACGTTTCAGATAACGAAAAGTCACCAAGCTTCAGATTAATAGCACACCCTGGTGTCATAAGGCAGGGTTGAAAGCTTCATTGTCTGAAGTGAAGAAGTTCAGAATTACTGGTGAAATCAGGAAGGCACAGACTCGGTTTCCCTTCTCAGTTGAATACAACGCCATGGTTCCGGAGCATGCGATGCAACGCCTCTATGCGGAGATGGGTAGCAGACATCGCGCTCGAAGATTCGAGATCAAAGTCGTCAATATACGGGAAGCTAAGGAAGAGACCCCCCAGGCTAAGGCTTGAACATGTCAGTTCCATATCCTCAGATGAAGGAAGAAGAGATAGTCCGTCAGCTTGCCACCGAGATCCGAATTTTGGAAGGGTCAGTCACGACGCTACAATCTAGGCTAGAGGTCGTGAGATCTGCGATTAACGAGGTGGCGTTGGCCCATGCTACTCTAGAGGGACTCACAAAACTGCAGGACGGGGACGACACTATGGTCCCGGTCGGAGCGGGATCATACATTAGAATGAAGATAGCGGACTCAAAGAAGCTTGTCATGGGCATAGGGGCCGGAGCTGCTATGGAGAAGGATGTTATGAGCTCCATCGAGGAGTTGAAGGGGCGAGTCCAAGAGCTGGATAAAGCGAGAAATTCGATCCAACAGCAACTGGACCAGACTGTAGCCAGATACGAGCAAGACCGAGAAACGTTAGATCAATTGCTTCGACAACAACAAGGTTCCGCCCAACAGACCTCAAGGTAACGCACCAACTCATTCGGTTCGCTAGCATAGAATTCGATTCTGTTCTTGCTGGCGAGGCCCTGTCTGCAAGCTCGAAGTGCCAGTGAAGAACCATGTTTGAAAAGCTCAAATCGAGTTTCAACAGTCTAGCTCAGAGAATTTCCCAAAAGGAACTGTCAGACAAGGAGACTGCGCAGATTCTCGACGATTTCCTACTCAAACTAGTGGAGAACGACGTCGCCTATTCCGTGGCGCAGAAGATCTGTGACATCCTACGCGAGAAGCTAAAGGATGTTGAGGTCCGGCGCTTTTCTAATTCCACGGAGCCAGCGAAAGCGTTACTCCGAGACGTTCTGTTGGACGTGCTGAAGGGAAGTGGCGAGGAAAAATTCTTCAAGATTCTAGATGAGCGAAGAAGCGAGCATAAGATCGCTATTGTGCTCTTCGTGGGAGTAAATGGGACGGGCAAGACAAGTTCCATAGCAAAGATCGGCAGTCTACTTCTCCGGAAAGGTTTCTCAGTAGTGATCGCCGCCGCAGACACGTACAGAACCGGTTCGATTGAGCAAATAGAGGAACACGCGCGCAGAATCGGAATCAGAACCATCAAACACGATTACGGAGGAGACGCAGCCGCCGTTGCGTTCGATGCGGTAAATTACGCAAGCGCTCACGCTATCAACGTTGTTTTGATAGACACGGCCGGCAGAATGCAGACGAATAAGAACCTACTGGAGGAGATGAAAAAGATAGCCAGAGTGGCGAAGCCCGATCTGACCATATTAGTGGTTGACGCTCTTACTGGAAATGATGCTGTAGAGCAAGCTCAGAAATTCTCCGAAGCAGTCCAAATAGACGGTGTCGTGCTTACCAAACTCGATGCGGATACAAAAGGGGGGGGCTCAATTTCGATGGCCGCAGTGACTAACAAACCGATCCTCTTTGCAACCATAGGTCAGAACTACGAGGATATCATTTCGTTCGAACCGGATCGGATGGTTCACAACATACTCGGTTAGGCTCGATCGGCTTGGCCGTTCTTATCATAGCCTCCAAGCTCGACGTAGCTGCTCAGAACGTTGCCCGAGAATTAGTGCGCCTAAGAGATTTCCGACCTGTTCACGGAACTTCTGGGGAAGTGTTTGAACAGGGAGAGGTGTTTCTGAAGTATGTGGATACTGATGGAATTCATACTAACAATCTGGGCGTGGAGGTCAAGCTGGATCTAGTGATTTTCGCTTCGCGCCATAGGAGTGAAAGCGGTGAGCCGACGCTGACTGTGCATTGGTCGGGCAACGCAACTTCCCGAGCAGACTTTGGCGGTAACGCGAAAAGTCTTTCCCTTGCGGATCCTCCGAGACTGCGCGCTGCCCTGCTTGCTTTGGATGCAGCTCGTGAGGCCAGAAAGTTGACTTATGCTGTGAGTCTTGAAGCCACTCATCACGGACCGACTGAGCTAAGTGTTCCGACTCTCTTTGTTGAAGTCGGAAGCACAGAAAAAGAATGGAATGATCCGCAAGCAGCTGCAGCGGTAAGTGAAGCCATTTGGATAACCGCAACTGAACCTGTTCCCGGTAAGAACGCAGTCGGGTTCGGGGGCGGCCATTACTGCAACAAGCAATCGCTGGCCATTCGAAAGGACGGATACGCATTCGGTCACATACTTTCGAAATACTTCTTCGAAGAGTATGATGAAGAAATTGTGCATATGGCGTTCAATCGAACCATGGGAGAATGTCGCACAGCGGTCATCGACTGGAAGGGAGTTCGTGGGCCAGATCGTGCAAAACTCTTGCATACACTTGAAGAAATGCGGATTGAAGTTGTTCGAGTTTAGTTCAAAGGTTAAAATAGCCGAGCTTTCATTTTCATCGACACCCTAAAAGTAACTCACTCGCAAATCAGAAGGATTTCCGGATTGAACCTACATGAATTTCTAGATTCGACGAGACGTCTTCTGCTAGTTACAACAAAGCCTTCACGTGACGAGATTTCGTTAATGGTGAAAATCAGTTTCGCGNNTTCTATTTCTGTTCCTGAATCTGCTTCCTCAAAGCGCAACTACAACAGCTGGAGCAACGCCTGGATGAGCACGGAGCGCAAGATGCTCATCTACGCGGTTCGCACGACCAGCGGCCAAGAAAGAACCGTCGTTGACCTGATAGCTTCGAGAGTGGGATTGAAGAAACTTCCAATTGTCAGTATCCTAGCTCCAGACATTGTAAAGGGCTACATCTTCGTTGAAGCAGCCGGCCCACACTATGTAGACGACCTAATTGCAGGTGTTCGTCACGCAAGGGCACGAACGAAAGGAGTTATCTCAGCGGAAGCACTTGACCGATTCGTTGTGACCAAACCAGTCATTGAGGACCTGTCGTCTGGAGATTCTGTCGAGGTAATAAGTGGCCCCTTCAGAGGGCTGAAGGCTCGAATAACGAACGTGGATAAACTAAAGGAAGAAGTGACAATAGAGCTCCTAGAGGAGGGCTTCGCAACGCTCCCAATAACTGTGCACGCAGATTATGTGAAGCGCGTAAGTAGAGGCGGTGTAGGACAAGTTGGGCGACAAGAAGCAAGTTGAAGCATTACTGAACGGCGGCGAAGCTAACGCTGGTCCACCCTTGGGCCCGGCGCTAGGTCCACTTGGAGTGAACGTGCTCCAGATAGTAAATAGAATCAACGAACTGACGAAAGCCTACGCGGGGATGAAAGTCCCAGTCCGCGTCGTGGTCGACGTCGACACCAAAGACTTCGAAGTCGAAATAGGTACACCAACAACATCTGCTTTGGTCGTCAAGGAGCTAGGTATCCAGAAGGGCTCGGGTAATCCGAAAACCGAGAAAGCTGGGAATCTAACCATGCAACAGGTCGCTAAAATAGCGGCGATGAAAATGCCGAGTAGCTACTCCAAGTCAACCAAAACCGCTGCCAAGGAAGTCATGGGCACTTGCATAAGCTTGGGAATCACGATAGAAGGCCGCGACCCCCGCGAACTCCAGAAAGAACTGGACCAGGGCAAATGGGACGAAGTATTCAAGGAATCCAGTTAACCACCCGTTTCCGAAAATGACAACCAGTTCTATCGATCTGGCGGAAGCTCTACACCATCAGAACTCTACTGATCTGCATCAGCTCAGCCCCACGTGTCAACGGACCGACCACAGCACCCTTTGAGTTCGCGAGTATTCCTGATCTAACGAATTGAACGCCGCCGTTAGTAGTGCTTAGCTCGACCTCTACCTGCAGCGCTGACTGAATGATAGATTGTTCCTCCTTGAGAGTGTTCGGGCTGATTAGCGCGCCTTTGTTGGTAGCTATTCCTAGAGCGCCTACAAACGGCAATGTCCCGATATTACTCTGAACAAATTTCACCTTCAAACCCTCCTCGACGGCCTTCACCACTTCCTCTGGGGCATCAGGGTGTACTGCAGCTCCGAGATCGTTCGCGAGAACTACATTTCCCAAAGCCGTCCAGCGCGACTTGACAATTGTGACCTCGCAGAACTCACGCAATCGGTCATACTCATACTCGCGCACGGTATGAGGAACGAGTATTCCATTGGAGTTCCCTGCTACAAGTGCTCCCACCAACGTGGAGCCAGCGATTGTCGTCCTGCACACCCTCACGCCCAGCACCTGTTCAAACTGACCGATCTTGCGAGCGGCGAGTCCTGGTGGAACGATAACCACGTTCTCGGCGCAGAAGCAGTAGACTCCGATGTTCGGACTTCCAAAGACGTCCGCTAGGATGACAGTCATTCCTATGGTTCCATCACACTATGCAAAAGGACCAACACATGCTCAGTCAAGCTGCTTTCACAGGATAGACGATAACCTTGCCCTCTTTGTCCTTCACGGCGCGCACAGTGATCTTTCTTGGTGGCTTATTGATGCCTCTACTCCATATAGCTTGGTTAATCTCGTTACTTACAGCAACCTCTTCTGATTTCATATGTCGAGAAACGAAATCGCGAACATCTCTCACCGCTCTTGGCGCCCTTTTGCCGCGAGGTGTGACAACCCACACGTGGCGAAGTGGAATGGTGTATATCTTCTCCTCAACTACCTCTATCTCTTCTTCCTCTGGTTCGCCTTCTTCTTTCTCCTCGGCGGCAGAAGCGGACTTAACTGTCTTTTCTTCCGCTGCTTTCTGGGTCTCTGGAGCTGTCGTCTCTGTCTCCGATTCAGTTTCCTCTTCTTCTGCAGTCGCGTCCACGAGTTCTTCTTCTTTCTTTTCAGATTCACTCATCTATCGATCTCTCCTGCTAAGCTTTGAGCTTGGTCTTGCGCCAGTGACGTTTCTTCGGATGGGTTCTGGTGTGCCCCCGTGTCTTCGCTACCACCCATGATGGAACAGGTTTTCTGGTCTTCAGAGCTCTGGAAAGTCTATGTTTCCGACCAGCAGGTTTGTTCCTAGCCATAATCAGGCCCTCCTTATGCGAATCTCTTTTCGCTGTGATTGAAGGCGCGCCAACGCTTCTTTCAGTTGGTCGTCGCCTATTGGCACTTTGATTCTTCCCGTTTGCGCGAGTTGGATCAATTGAGTTTCGATCTGTTCCGCGAATTCTGGTTTTACCATTCGAATATTCGTCAACCTCTGTCTCGCCTCTGGAGTAAGTATCAGCTTGAGCGCGGCTTGTTTCTGTGCATCGTACTGCCTCTTCGACTCCGTCTGTCGCTGTTCCTCGCCTACGGCACGTTGAAGATCCGAGTATCTTCTCTGTCTAAGCGAATCAAGTTCTTCATCCGAGTACTCGTCCCCTTCACTCAATGTTACTGGCCTTCGGTCTTCTTGGCACCCTTCTGAATATCGGCAGCCATTCGATTGAGAAGGCTAATTCCTTCAGGTGTGAGCTTTCTGCCTTTCTTGGCTTCAATAGCGATGAAGCCGGCTTTCTGAAGTTGCTGCAAGGGTTCCCTGATCGCTGAACCGCCCGAAGCTCTGGAATGTTCGATGTGCGTTCCCCGCCTCAATCGGCCCCCGTATTCCACTCTTAGGCGTGCGATTCCAACGGGGCCGTGGAGGTACATCTTTCTCAAAAGCGAAGCGCAGCGAGCGTACCACCAATCGGAATTGGTTGGAGGGCGTTCCCCTTGCGAACCGGTCTTGGCGGTCAAAGCCCAAGTCGGCGGAGCCACATCACCTACATTCTCCTTCAGAAACTTCGACAGTCTGTCGATTAGCACATCTGAAGGAACATCAAGTAGTGTCGGCATCGAATTTCCATCCAGTAGCGAAGTCTCGTCGTTAGAATCGGTGAGCGCAATATAAGTTTAGTTCGGTCCACCTTCTAAAAGACGATTTTGCCTCATAGCTCAACGTCTTTCTTCAGATGTGGCCAACTCTCGTCGCTTGTAGAGTGTGAATGTATGACCCAAGACTTCGACGAGTGTTGAACTCGTCAAAGTCGCTACCTTCTCGGCGACGGCACTTGTCTCAGTTTCTGTTAGCGCAGACTTGTGAATTTTGAGTTTCACGAGCTCGCGGGTCTTCAGTTGACCCGCCACTTGTTTTATCAGATCCTCTGACGGCCCCTGTTTGCCAATCCAGATAGTCGCGTCAGCGAGACGGGACTTGGATTGAAGTCTTCTCAGTTCTTTCTTCTGCAAAGTCGTTCCCTCACCGTTGGATACCGTTTCTTAGCTCCACAATCTAGGCATGTAATTAACACCGTCGTTCCGAATTCTGATCTAGTTCTAACACGGCAGTTTACCCCTGGAACAAGAAAGGCCCCACAGCTCCTGCAAATTGACATCTTCTGCTCCTTGGATAGGCGAACTCCCGCCTTCATTCCGATTAGGCGTGCGAGTTCGACGTACCTTTTTGAGAGGACTTGATCTCTCGGAAACGTTTTCCTCGCAAGGCCGAGCAGAATTTCAATTCGCTCGCGGGCAATCCCGCGAATATTACCACTCTTTCTCCAAGCCAAAGAGCCGACCGTGCTAATGTCTGGAGGGTGTCCTTGTAACCTTTTTGTGGAGTGAGTACAAATGAGCTGGCCAACAGAAGAGAGGATTATGACGCTCACATTGGTTCTTGTCGAAACTGCGTTACAGCTTATTCCAAAGGAGATCCAAGAACATTCACAGGTCAAACAATATGCTGAACGCAGACAGAAGTCGCCTAGAGAGGTTCTGTTGGACAGAGCTTTCCACAATGCGGCTATGCAGCAACTAGCCCGACGCCACTACAAGATTCCCGTGGAGAAAATGGGCCGACCAGACATAGTTCACAATACCCTTCTTCAAATCCTTGAGACTCCGCTCAATTGGGCAGGTCACCTTCGGACGTTCGTTCACACACAGGATGATTACGTCATAACAATAAATTCTAAGATACGCTTGCCGAAGAATTACGTGCGTTTTGTCGGCCTCGTCGAGCAACTTTTCGCAGAAGGACAGGTCCCGAAGAACGGTGAACCGTTGTTAAGCATCGACAGAATGCCCTTGCGCCAATTCCTAGGCAGGCTTAGGCCAGGAAAGGTTCTCGGTCTCAGCACGCTTGGGAAACCCATGCTCCTTCGCGAACTCGCCCAGTATACGAGTGGCATCACGGACCCCCTAATGGTGGTTGGAGGGTTTCCTAGAGGTCATTTTGCAGCAGGAACACGGCAACTCGTAAGCGAAATGTTTACGGTGGACACACGGCCATTGGACGCATGGGTCGTAGCAGGCCGTTTTGTTTATGACTTTGAATGGTCAATAGGGCTCGCCAAAAACCGATTGGAACCAACAGATCAAGCTGGTAACATTTGACCGAAGACACAGAACTTGACCGGCTCAAGCGCCAACGCATGGCAGCTATGCAGAAGAGGATCACGGTCAAACAGCAACAAGCACAAGCCGCAACGAACAAGCCTGACCCTAGCAGTATTTTGCAGAACGTATTCGTAGGACGCGCTTGGGAGGTTTACTACGCCGCCAAACGACAATATCCACGAATTGCCGAACAGATCTTACAGGAACTCGCTCAACTAGTTCAGACCGGTCAACTGAAAGGACAGATTACTG
>PMBQ01000439.1 GCA_003152955.1 Candidatus Bathyarchaeota archaeon | reverse complement strand
CCATCGCGGCGTGATTTCGTCAGAGTTCACTGCGGCATTTATATGACAACTGCACGCTGAGAATTGGCTGGCGATGGCAGGAGGATCGGGGAGCCAGCCGTTCCCT
Source organism: Candidatus Bathyarchaeota archaeon (assembly GCA_003152955.1). The sequence continues at coordinate 4,785 of PMBQ01000439.1, read as the reverse complement.
GTGACCCGAAATCGGCTACACGCGGGGACCCGTTAACCCGAGGGAGAGGTAGCTCTGGACCTCAGTAGGCTTTCAGGCTCAACGATGAGACTCTGCCCCATCGGGCCAGCGTAAGTGAGGATCCTTCTGAAGGGAAGGATCCATCTCTTCATCGTCGAAACCGATGAGGCTCGGAAGAGAGCAGTCGTAAGGCGGGCGCCAAGGCGCTGATGAGATAACAGGGTATAGAAGAGTCTGGAGAAACCGCTGGGGCGAGGAATGCCAATTCAGCGGGGATGCTGCCATCGCCATTTTCTATCCTTGGAGTCTAGCTCGAAACTTCCTCAGGGTATCATAGAAATGCCCATTATGAGTCAGGCGATCAAACTAGGTAAATGTTCCCCGTAGCCTGATCATACTGAATCGGGATTCTTTGCAATGGAGAAGGTGCAGGTCCCGCGACCACTTGGGCATTGTTGTAGGGGTCGAAGACTGCTCCGTGGCAAGGACACGCGATGTCCCTGCCGTAAGGGTCGAATTGGACTTGGCATCCTGCGTGTGTGCATATCGAACTGTAAGCAACGAATTGTCCGTTGTCCAAGTGAATTAGCAAGAACGGCCCCATGCTTGGATCGTCTATCGAGATCGATTGGTTGACAGGTATACTCGACGCTTTCGCCAACAGTCTCCCTCCTGCTTGGGAACCGGGGTTTGAAACGTAAGATGGCAGCTGCGTTTGAGGCGTAAAGAAAGCTACTTTCAGCCAAATCAAGAATGGAACAGAAACGGCAACCATGCCCAGCATATTCCGCAGAAAATTCCTTCGTTCCCTCTGCACGGTAACGCGTCTATCAGTTCGAACTGCGTCTGCTCGGAATGTTGAGCGGGAGAGCAAGACGCGGAGCTTGGGCTTTCCAGAATAAATTGACGTAACTACGTCCTCCGGGACCTTCAGCGCGTATTCATGTGTCAGCCTTCTGGCGAACTCTAGAGATTCCTGCTCGTCTACCAACTCTAATCAAACCTATGTATGCGCCTCCTCCCAAGCATTCCTTCCGATTATGTTTTCGATACCCTGAAGTATCTTTGCAGCATCCTTGCGATCCACTCCCAGACTCAACACAAACACTCGAACGAATTCAAGGATAGTGCGAGTTTCTTCATGCGAGACGAACTGTTGTTCGATGCGATCGAATGCCCTGTTGACCTCGCCGACTTGCTTGGGATACAATCTCGCTCCCTCAGGGAGGGGTGGACCATGCTCGCTGACTTGCCTCTGGCTTTTCTGGACGCGATCTACTGAAGCTGGCGGTTGAAATGATTTTGGCACCAGCCATTGTAAGGCATAGGACCGACCTGCAATTACACTGTCAATACTCAAGCCTGCCTGGGGACCGGTTAGCAGCAACGTCAGCCAGCACATTACGAATACTATGTCCGAACCAAAATAGAACGGGAACGCGTTCCAAGTTGCCGAGAAAAAGAAAGTGAGATTTAGCAACAACCCTGCAAGTGCTGCTGGTCTGAATAGGAAACCGAGCAGGGCGGCAATCCCAATAAGCGATTCCCCGATCGCGACGACGTACCCGAAGGAGACTGCATTAGGAGCGACTGTACTCAGTAAGAAATCGTGAATCGGAGATCCGACGGCATATTGCGAGATTAGATGACCAATATAGCCGGGTTTGGAAGGATCAAAGTAGGCTGGATCCGTGAGATGTTGTACTCCGGCATAAATGAAAGTCATGCCCATAAATATGCGCAGAGGCAACAGAAGATTCTGGGATAATAGCGCCTGACGAGAATTCTTACTTTTATCCTGCGACAAGGTTTCCAAACTCCAACCAACCCGTGCCTAACATTAGACTGGTGGCTTGGAAGACTCTGGAATAAACTCGACGCAGATACTGCAATTTCCATTTGATGACTGCATCGAATCCACAGAGGCGGGTTAACGCTTAATACGACGAACCTTCGTAGGCTAGCGAAATCCCTCGAGAAAAGGTTCGTCAAGATGAGTCGGAAACCCCCCGAGATCAAGGTCTTCCAGAAATGGGAAACTGAAGGCATTGGCGTAGCAGACCCTGGTCTAGAGAAGTATCTCTCAGTAAGGCCGACGCTCTACCCCCACAGCGGTGGAAGACATGAGCACAAGCGATTCCGCAAATCTACGCTGAACATTGTCGAACGTCTTGTTAACAACATGATGCGCCCAGGAAGAGTCGGGGGCAAGAAAACCAAAGCGGTCGGCATTGTTCGGAACGCCCTTGAAATTGTCAATCTGAAGACGGGCAAGAATCCGGTTGAGTTGTTGGTCAAGGCTGTGGAGAATGCTGCTCCAGCAGAAGACGTCACAAGGATAGCCTACGGTGGCATCGTCTACCCAATCTCAATTGACATAGCACCTCTGAGACGCATCGATATAGCGCTCCGTTTCATGACCAACGGTGCGCGACAAGCCGCCTTCAGCAATCCCAAAACGATTGATGAGTGTCTCGCCGAAGAGATCATGTATGCTGCTCAACGCGACAACCGGAGTTTCGCGGTCCGTAAACGCGACGAAATGGAACGTGTCGCTCTAGCTTCACGGTAGACTTCTTTCAGACAGGATTTCATTCCACTCCTCAGTGTTGGCGAGTTTCGATTTTATTCAGAAACTTGTTCTAACCCTTAAATACTGGGTGTCTGTTTGACTAACGAAATGTGAGACAGTCTCTGGAAAGATGATTCATGTCAGCCTCTAAGAAACCACATCTGAATCTGATAATCATCGGCCATGTTGACCATGGGAAGAGTACCATGACAGGTCACCTTCTTTTCGATACGGGTAACGTGGACGAGAAGACTATTGCAAAATATGCTGAAGAGTCTAACAAGCTAGGAGCCGGTGAGACCTTCAAGTTCGCATGGGTCCTTGACACGCTTAAGGAAGAAAGGGAGCGTGGAGTCACGATTGACCTGAGATTTGAGAAGTTTGAGACTGACAAAGTCTTCTTTACAATAATTGACGCCCCAGGCCACCGCGACTTCATCAAGAACATGATCACAGGCACTAGTCAAGCCGATGCCGCAATCCTTGTGGTATCAGGAAAGAAAGGGGAATTTGAGGTCGGCGTAGGACCAGGAGGCCAGACGCGGGAACACGCCTACTTGGCGAGAACTCTGGGTGTTGGCCAGCTCGCGGTCGCAATCAACAAGATGGACGACCAAACCGTGAACTTTGGAGAAGAAAGATACAAGGAATGCAAGAAGGAAATGGAGTCCTTGCTGAAAGTCGTGGGTTATGACACGTCCAAGATTCAATTCGTCCCGGTTTCAGGCTGGCTTGGAGATAACCTGGTCAAACCCTCACCTAAGATGCCATGGTACAAGGGCCCAACAATGATCGACACCCTGAACAGCTTCCAGGAACCACCTAAACCAACAGACAAACCCTTGCGAGTTCCAGTGCAAGACGTTTACTCGATCACCGGCATTGGAACGGTTCCAGTTGGCAGAGTTGAAACGGGTGTGCTGAAGGTTGGAGACAGCATAATCTTCATGCCTGCTAACTCCAAAGGCGAATGCAAGGATATCGAGACGCACCACACAAAGATCAACCAGGCCATCCCAGGAGACAACATTGGCTTCAACGTACGTGGAATCGCAAAAACTGACGTACACCGCGGCGACGTCGCTGGTCACAGTGACAAACCGCCGACAGTTGCAAACGAATTCATCGGCCAAATAATCGTAGTCTTCCATCCTACTGCAATAGCCGCCGGGTACACACCGGTAATGCACGCACACACGGCTACGACTTCCGCCACAATCACGGAACTAATCAACAAGATCGACGCACGTTCAGGACAAGTGACACAAGAGAAGCCAGATTTCCTCAAGACAGGCGACGCCGCACTCGTGAGAATAAGACCACTTCGACCGTTACCAATTGAAGCATACTCTGACATCCCACAACTCGGACGGTTCGCGATCCGTGACATGGGCAGCACTATCGCGGTAGGCGTCGTCAAAGAAATCACCGAGAAAGCAACCCTTAGCGAGAAGAAAGCATAGCTTTCTTCACCCCTCAATTCTTTTTTTTTCGCACTCCCGCAAGGTAGCGAACGCTTATTAAACGCCCCACCGGCCTAGGGGATTGTTTCACACCCAGAAAGGAAGGAAGAACTCCATGGTCAACAAAGCACGCATTCGACTGTCAAGCACCGATCCACAGGGCTTGAACAGCATATGCGGCGAGATAATGAAAATCGCCGAAAGGACAGGTGTGAAACTGCGCGGACCAATCCCATTACCGACCAAGAGACTGTGGGTCCCGACACGCAAGAGCCCGTGCGGTGAGGGAACGCACACGTGGGATAGTTGGGAAATGCGCATACACAAGCGTTTGATTGACGTTGATCCGAACGAACGATTTCTGAAACGTCTTATGCGTATTCAAACGCCCGAGAAAGTTTTCATCGAGATTGAGCTTCTGTAGAAAAAGCTCGTAAAGAAACAGTACGGACCGATTTAGCGAGGGCAGCCTAAAGCCGCTCTGCGCTACTTATTCTTCTGGCAAGTTGGAAATCTTTACGCGTCAATCCGCCCTCGTCGTGCGTGGTTATGCTAACTCGAATCTTATTGTACCGGATTGATAGGTCCGGGTGATGGTTCATCTGCTCAGCGATTTTTGCAAGGCGATTAACGAAACTTATCACTTGCTCGAAATCTTCGAGGACGAATGTTCTTGAAATTCTCTTTCCTTGAAGCCTCCACCCTGGAACTTTACGCAGTTCCGCGTCTACCTCTTTCGAGCGGAGTCTC
>PMBQ01000271.1 GCA_003152955.1 Candidatus Bathyarchaeota archaeon | reverse complement strand
TGCAATCGAGAGGATGACAACAGATATGGAGAATCTCTTCAGTCTCATGAAATTGTTCCTTTCCCAAGATCCAGGATGTCATCCACCGGGGGCTTAACGCCTGGAACTTGGCCGGAGGATACAACCTGGCGGCATGGAGAGGAGGGGAGTGCAAACATCTGACAAATGAGAACTTGCGCTCTCATGTCTGACACGGAGGCTACAGCATCTCTACCGCATGTCGGCCCATCTACACTATAGGAAATGTAATCTACGTGAGTGACTCTATCAATACTCTACTCACTGGAAGTATGTGAAGCCGAAAAGAAAATTGGAGTTAATGTGCAGGTAGGGTTCAGGGGTCCAGAACAACTTGGGGAAATATCTGCCAATTGTTTAACATCGGAAGGGACATATGCCGTGGCTTCGCCTGTCACCACCCCTACACCCGTAGCTGATAATAACGTAGCTGATAATAATGATAAGAGTGTAGCAGATATTGAGAGAGATTGATATCTTTGGAGAAAATGACGAGACCGGAGCGGCTAAAGAAAATCAATGTCGAAATGTTCAGGCGGTTCGTTCATTTACAACGGAGGCTGGCATTGAATGGATATGATGAAAAGAATGACATTGGTGGAAATCATGGCAGGGCTGATGTGCGTACTCACAGGCATGGGCCCAGCCTTGCACGCGTCAGTAGCAGGGCTTCCAGGTCCTGGGCATAACAAGGTAGCCTACTATGTTTTTGATTCCGGCGGACCTGATCATTTTCCTCTGACGACGTTCACCGACGGGGCAAATATCGTTGTGTTGTTCGAGGGAAAATTGTGGGAATTGGCTGATTCGGCCCACTACTCCACGGGCGTGATGAGAAACGTGAACTATCATTCCTACGGCGAGATTATCAGGGATGTCAGGATACTACAAGCGAGAGGTGTCAACGTCCTGATGAATGTTGATGATGCGGCATCGTGGAGCACGTCAACACCGTTCACGACGCATGATGGGACAAAATACGACTATCAGCAATTTGCCGCATTCATAAAGGCCTGTGCAATTGATTCACTGCATTTGAATGGTATCTCCCTTGATATCGAGCATGGGGCAACAGGGAATGCCGCGTATGTAGCACTCCTAAAAGAAATTGGGAAATACTTTGGCCCACTGTCATCGAATGGTGCCTCACAGATCTTTGCGGCAGCTATCTATTCCGGGGGAGCTCCGGGTTCTGTAATAGGCAAGTCGCGAGACGTTGCGGCATACTTTAACTTTGTAATGGATATGGCCTACTTTTCATCGAATTACGCCGCTCGGTTCAAACAATGGGCTGATTCCATAGGTTCGTCCAAGACCATGGTCGGTGTGCTCAATGATTATTTTGACTTAGCGTATGCCACCAGCGTTGCGGCCTGGCAACCCGCCTCCCCTCCCAAAGCGGGCATCATGGTGTATGCCGCGAACAATCTCAAATCATATACTGATTCGGTGTTCAATGCTCTTATTGTCAAGGAGACAAATGGGGTTGATAGCGAACCTCAAAGGGAGGGAATCCCTCAAGAAATTGCCCTTATGCAGAACTATCCGAATCCATTCAACCCTTCGACAACGATTCGCTATGCATTGCCTCAGCGGTCCAATGTGACGCTATCGGTTTACAATACCCTCGGTCAGCAAGTTGCTATCCTTGTTAACAAGAGTCAGGACGCAGGCTACCATGAAGTCAAGTTCGACGGCTCAGCCCTCGCGAGCGGAGTGTATCTCTACCGGATTCAAGCGGGAACCTTTGTGCAGACGAAGAAGCTGACAATTTTGAAATGAGACAGCAAGTAATGCTGCCAACACGCGTGCAACGTGCGCTTCCCGGCTGAACCCGAAAATGAACACACGATCTCCTGGCTCCCACACGTTCATGAGTGAGGTGTACGCTTGCTTGACCTTCCATACAAGACCAGCACCGAACGCAAGTCCCAGCAAAATCGAGGACTTCTTACCTAGTGTTGTTCAAGAGCCCGGTTCAGCGAATGTGCCGCACCTGGTTTTCTTTTTGTTGAATTTGTATCTTCTGGATGGTGTTGATTCTCATCATTCTGCCTGGAATTCCACTTGCACGTGGGTACATCGTGGACGAACGCTCAAGAAGAAGGGGCAGCCGCGCGGCGGCTGATCTCAACGCGCTACTGTCGTTATCGGTCCCGTCGACAACAACGAGTGCTTATGCGCAGGAATCTATTCCTCGGCACAACTGACAGAGGAGTCGCAATATGACCAAGACATCGAGGTGCCTTATATACTGGAGCCCGCAAGTGCTGAGCACGCTCGTCGTTGGGGCCGCATTCATTGTGTTGATCCTGCTGATTACATCCGCCGCTTCTGCAGCAGAGTTTCATGTTTCTGCGCGGGGAAGCGATACGAATGATGGATCGTTGCAGCGACCCTTCAAGACGATCTCTGCCGCAGCCGGCGTCGCCCAGCCAGGCGATGTCATCACCGTGCACGAAGGTGTCTATCGAGAGCGGATCAGCCCGCCGCGCGGGGGGGGGTCTGACGACAAGCGCATAGTTTATCAGGCTGCGCCAGCAGAGAAGGTCGAGATCAAGGGATCCGAAGTGATCAAAGAGTGGGTGAAAGTGCTGGACGATGTCTGGAAGGTGACTCTCCCCAATTCGTTCTTCGG
>PMBQ01000323.1 GCA_003152955.1 Candidatus Bathyarchaeota archaeon | reverse complement strand
AGAATATAGACCCATAGTATGCGCATGCGTAACGATTCGGCTATAGCGATTGGGTTAAAATACCAGACGACTGTCAGCATAACAAAGTACGATAGAATGGCTCCTACCATTAGGACAGTGGCCCAGTCATATCCCACGCGGCGCGCCAGTAGAAGAAGTAGTGATGCCATCCCAGTGCAAAGGAGCATCACGTAGAACAGAAACATGTACAACCCGTGGTACACCCAAGCAGCAGCATATACATTGTGGACGTACATACCAAGTGTTGCGCCTGGAATATTGATGCGCGAAGGGTCCCCATACCCCAAGCCCCAGAAGTCCATCTTCTGCACCGCGTAAAGCAGCGTAGTGGATGACTGCTGGAAGTGACCAGTATCGCTTGCACTAGAAGATGGACCACTGTCATTGAAAACGCCGAGGTATCGCGACAGGTAATCGTCGATGGTTTCCGAAGAAACGACGAACGTCGTCACGGAATAGTACCCCAGCACAAGCATGACGCCCGCAATGATCCTAAACAGCCAGCGTCTCCCCCTCGGTCCAAAGAGAATATAGATGGTCAAGGTCATGACATTTGCGACCACTGCTACAAAAATTGCCGTCCGGCGGTAGGAGAGGACCTGAATTAGCAGTGTGAGTACCCATCCTAAGAGAATGGCTGGTTTCGGCTTGAGCAGCACGAGCGCAAAAAAGACCGACTGGAAGAAGGCAAAANNTGAGAAGACTGTCCCCTTCGGTAAGTGTCGCATTGACACCGAAAAACTTGGAGTTGCCCTCACCCTGGCCCCAGAGTAGCAGGAGAATGATTGCGCGCACGACGAGAAAGAGGGACACGACAAGAAACATTTTTCGGGAGAAGACAGTGAAATGTTCAGCCTTCATGAAGAAGACTGCGAACATGAACAGTAGGTACGGGTACAACTGGAACTCTGAGATAAGGGGCAGCCCGAGAAATTTCACGGAACTACGATCGTTGGGGTTCAGCATGTTCAGCATCCAGCATGCCGATGCAAACAGAAAAAGCACTTTCAGTATCGGGTGGGTAGATCCGAAGCGAATCCCAAATTTTAACAACAAAGTCAGAGAAAAGATCAATACCAACACATCAAAAACAGAGACGTACGCTCCTGTCTCTAGTCGACCAGAGATAAATAGATCATTTAGATACAGCGTAAGAGACGTCGCCTGGTATCGGTCAACGGAGGCAAAAACGAAAATGGCACTGAAGCAGAACAGCAAGGCGAGGAAACCTCGCGTGTACTTTGCATGTGCAGACGCAAGCTCATCCACGTCGGCATAGTGCTCAGATTGAAAAGCCGTACTTTCAGTATTCACGATGCTGGCAACTATAGTTATTTCGAGCCATCACACAGTGCAGAATCCAACCGCGCCATGACTCCACTGCTCATTTGGATGACCAGTTCAGCAGGTTCCATTCAAGCATGGGTGCAAGCACGCCGGCCCTTTTCTCTGTCAAATAGGGTGAGTCCGTCAAACCACCCTGAATAGCCAGGAAGATGGAAGGAGAAGCCTTGCCATAATGACTGATGAACTGTACTTTGTGGAGGAACACAGTTAAATCAATCTTGTATACACCCTCATTGAGAAATCGTCGAGGAATCTTCGTGCGAAGCCGAGTTTTCCCAAGCGCTGCTTGGTCAAATGGGTTGCTCTCCGTGTCTATCGAACTTGAGTGATAGACCAAAACACCATCCTCATTATAGATGGTGTACTGCAGCGCAAGCGACCGGTGCAATCGCCCAATCTCGCCCTCTACTTGCAGCCAAATATCATTGTCGTTGCGTATAGGATTCTGGAGCCTGTTACCGTCGGCGTCGGCAAGATAGAACCGGATTGGTTTGAACCACGGATTTTCAAATTCGGATCCAGTGTTCAACCATTCGCTTGGCTGAGCCTCAGTATTGTCTCCTACAAGGTACTCTCGAATCACACCCTGCACGTCCGCATCAGTGCGTCGAATGCGTCCACGCTCTAGAAGCATACACGAATCACAAAGCTGCTCGATAGCATTCATATTGTGACTGACAAAGAGGACAGTGCGACCTTCGTTACCTATCTCCCTCATTTTTCCCAGACATTTCTTCTGAAACTGCGCATCCCCTACTGCCAATACCTCGTCGACTATGAGAATCTCAGGCTCTAGATGTGCCGCAACGGCAAATGCCAAGCGTACGTACATGCCACTGCTATACCGTTTGACCGGAGTATCAAGGAATCGCTCGATCTCGGCGAACTCTACAATTGAATCAAACTTCCTCCTGATCTCCTGCCTACTCATCCCCAATATGGACCCATTGAAAGAAATATTTTCTCTGCCTGTGAGTTCCTGGTGGAAGCCGGTTCCGACTTCGAGCAAGCTGGCCACACGACCGTTAATGGCGACCCGTCCAGCAGTCGGCTCTGTAATGCGACTGAGGATTTTGAGTAAGGTGGACTTGCCTGCGCCGTTTCGGCCAATGATCCCCACCCGATCACCCGTGACTATCTCAAAACTTACATCTTTCAAGGCCCAGAATTCCTCTCGGCGAGACCCAGCAGGTTTGCTATTCTTATGAGTCAAACTGCCGCTTATGCGCCTCCCAATGCCTCGTACGGACTCGGAAAGAACGTCACGGAGAGCGACATATTGGCCCAAGGATTGCTCACCATGGCGGATGAGATAGCTCTTACCGAGATTCTCTGCCTTAATTGCGATTTCAGGCACAGGTCAACACCATATCACAGATTTGGGACGCCAAAGTCTAGCCTAGATGATATCCGCGAATGTTCGTTCTGTATGGCGGAAATAGATAATCCCTGTTGCAACGGTAATGCTAATGATAATGATGGAGACTCCCAAACTTGTAAAAGGGAACTCCATATTGCCAAGCAACGAGCAACGAAACGCATCGATTATGCCGACCATTGGATTGAGCGAATACACAAAGTACCATTTGTGTGGGACTATTGTGCTGCTGAAGCCCACGGGGGAGATATACATGCCAAACTGGACAATGAACGGCACGATGTAGCGGAAATCGCGATACTTCACGGTCAATGCCGCAAGCCACAGGCCGAAGCCCGTGGTGCAAACGAAGGTGAGAACGACAAGAAAGGGGAGAAACACAGCTGACCACGGAGGCACAAAACCATACCACAGCACAAGGCAGGCGAAAATCGCAAAGGATATAAGAAAATCAACGAGGGCTACACCGACTGCGCTGATTGGAATGATCAAGCGGGGGAAATACACTTTTGTAAGCAAGTTGGGGTTTGTGATAAGGCTGTTGCTGCATTCTGAAAGAGCACTTGCAAAGAATTGCCAGGGGAGCATTCCCGCGAAGACCAGTATCGGGTAAGGAATACCATCGGACGGCAACTTGGCAAGCCTTCCAAAAATGACAGTGAAGACCACCATCGTCATAAATGGACGGATCAGTGCCCAAGCTACCCCGATCACAGTCTGTTTATAGCGGACAAGTATATCGCGCCAGCTCATAAAATAGACAAGTTCCCGATATCGGAAGATATCCTTCCAATATTGCTTTTCCGTCTTGCCTGCTTCAATGATAAGGCTGACCTTTGNNCCTTTGGGTTCATAGTCCGTGCGGTGAGAGTTCAACTCACTAGTTCATTGACTGCGAAGCACGCTCAAGTATGTCAGGACTGTAGATCGTGCCTGGAGCTATTCGCGGGTTATCTAGGTAAAAAACCAACCCGCGCTAATTGCCCTCAAGTTCCTTTGAAGATCAATGTCGGACGAAGACATCAAAAATGAATCTATCACGCAACTAGCCCATGGACTCTTGATCACCTGGATGATGCTACCGGGCTGGAGTATTTGTTGGTCGAGGTTGAACTTCGGGAGGTCTTCCGGGCAAATGTGGATCGCCCCGTCTGCCTTTCTCCCAGATTAGCGCTTTGTCGCGTAAATCACCTGTGCCACAGCGCTTGTTATGATCGCAGCCCCAACAATCACTGTGAATGTATCACGAAATGTTGACCAGCCGGTTTTTTCGATCTGGATAACGTCGCCGGGGCGGAGCGTCAGATCAGAACGTTTGACCTTTGCGAGATCTTCCAGATTGACATGTATCTCATCCATAAAGATTCTCCCGTCCAGATCCACAACCCGCGTGATTTTCACGTCGTTCAGCGCGGCATCCATATTGCCCCCGCCAGCCAGAGCGATTAGGTTTATCAAGTTGATGTTGCTGGATATTTCGTACCGCCCTGGACGCTGAACCATGCCGACCACGTCCACGGTGATCGTCAATTCAGCTGGCTTCGCAAAGTAATAATTCGCTGTCGAATGCTGCTGGTCCGATGTCGTGGAGAGCGTGTTGCTCGTGCTGAGCTGCGCAAATGCTTGGACCACAAGGAAAGCAATGGCAAATGGGGAAATCAAAAGAATGACTAGACGGCTATTTTTCATTATATGCCCTCATACCCGATAAGTCTGCGAACTATCCTGTACCCCCATTCCAGATTGTATGTGCTATGTTCGTCATGCGCGCTGTCTTCGGCTTCTTTTCCTGGATGTCGAGGCAATGTTCTCGCCGTAGTCATAACCATAATGCGAACGACGATATGGCCCGAAATATCCGTAAGCTGCCTGTGGCTCGAAATTGTTAAGTAATGCTCCCAGTACTTTCCCTCGCACGCTGGCGAGCGCTTCTTTCGCGCGCTCGATTTCCGGAATGCTGGTGTCCCCTGAAGAAATAACCAGGATCGTACCGTCCACTTTCGTCGCAAGGACAGCCGAGTCTGCCACCGCCAAAAGGGGTGCACTGTCGAAAAGCACGATGTCGTATCTCTGTACTACCAGCCTGATGAATTCCTGCATGCCGTGTGAACCCGAGATCTCTGCAGGATTAGGAGATACAGTACCCGAGCAGATAACGTCGAGGTTCTCCAAAACGTGCTTCTCGACCACGTCGTCGAACTTCGACGTACCCAGAAGGCAATCGGAGAGCCCGGGGATTCGTCGCAAATTGAATAGCCTATGCAGAATTGGACGACGCATATCTGCGTCAACAAGCAGCACTCGCTTCCCCCCCTGTGCAAACGTGATCGCGAGGTTGGCAACGGTGGTTGACTTTCCCTCCGAAGGGTTTGCGCTGGTGACCAGGATGCTTTTCAGTGGCTGCTCCGGGTTCGAAAATTGTATATTCGTGCGAAGAACCCGGTACGACTCACCCAAGAATGACAAAGGACGATGGAATGCAATAAGGTGGGGGTCGATTGACCTGTCGGAACCGACTTTGGCCGATAACTTCCGATCCTTCTCAACTTCCCTCCCCACCATTCGGCTGATGGTAGAAACACTGGCAAAGCTGAAGCGCTTTAAGTCCTCGGGGGTCCGTACGCGGACTTCCAGTCTTTCCCTCAGGATCACAACCACAACGCCAACTCCCAATCCTACCAGCACCGCAAGAATCATGGTTCTGAGCACGTTCGGACTGACGTGCTTAGTCGGGACGAGTGCAGAATCCATAATGTTGATGAAGCCGAACTCCGACTTTTCGGTTATTGCAGCTTCATTATACTTTTCTTCGACCAGCAGATAGAGTTTTTCGCTGCTAAGCCGGGCGCGTTGGAGCTTGGCGAGATCAATGCTCTTCTGAGGAATCTGGCCGAACTGCCGTTCATATTCGGCGATAACTGCGTTGAGTGCTCGCTTTCGGGCGGCGAGCCCCTCCAACTCGATCTGCTGCTCAATGATCTTCTGCCTCGTCTGGGCCAGGTATCCCGCGCTCCCCTCACCGGGAACCGAGGGAACAATTGCCTTCAAAAAGGCGGAAGTCCTGTCCTGGAGTCTCTCCTTCAGCGAGACGATTTGGCTGTCGATCTCCTTCAGTTTTTCATCATAAATCTGCCCCCCCTTTAGTGAGGGATTTTGTGCAATCACTATGTCGCGCTGCACCTCGAGCCGGGCAAGCTGATCCTGGATCAGGCGTATGTAAGAGTCATTCGACTCGCCGATGTTGCGGGCCACGGCCGGTTCCTGGCGGGAGAGCTCTGCCCTGTAAGAATCGAGCGTCTTCTGGCGAGAACTCATATCCACATCGATCCCGTCGCGGGTGGCTTCGAGCCGTGACAACTGTTCGACCACCGACTTGGTTTTATCATCCAGCGCGACCGTACCCGATGTCTTCATATACTGCTTGAGAGCTGACTCAGTTGTGTCAAGAAACTGTTTCTTGGACTGGGCCTGGGACTGGAGAAACTCCCGCACTGCCCGCGAACGTGTCCGGCTGGTGTTTATGTTTTTCTCGACATAGGCCTCTGCATAGACGTTGGCGAGAATTGCTGCTTCGCGGGGGTCATTGCTTCGTGCGCTGATCTTAATAACATCTGACTCCCGAATGGGTTTGAAATCGAGCGCCGTCACAAGACGCTCCATGACAAGCGCCTCTGGA
>PMBQ01000238.1 GCA_003152955.1 Candidatus Bathyarchaeota archaeon | reverse complement strand
GGTAAGCTCTAGTACGACAAGTTCGAAGAACCAAGTTACTCTAAGCTTTCCCGCTTTCAATTGATTCTGCGTTTCCTGTATTAGCACGCTGGCAACGATCAAGGGACGCTTGAAGACCAAAGTGTCAAGCACGCTGGGGGATATTCCAATCATTTCCTTCAGCTGCCGATGGCCGCTGAGGATTCTTGCCCTCTGCAGCAAGACGTCAGGCAGATTCTCAGGTGTCCTATTCAAAACAGTGGTTTCCCTTGCGTATACGAACTTGTGCCCCTTCAATTGCGCTCTGAGCACGAGGTAAGCATCATCGTTGATAACGTCTAATGGGACATACTCTGCAGCCTGTCGGCTGATGGCGAACGCTTCGCCAGCTTGCATGCGGAGTCCATTATGAGTCTGAGCCTCAAGGGTCCTGTCATGCAAATTCCACATCAGATGCCCAATGTATCCTCCCTTCGTGTCGACCTTGTTAATCGGTACGGGCCGGCAGCCGACAACGCCTACGCCATCCTTGCAGTGAGAAGCGAGCGCATCTACGAAACGCGAGTTAGGAAGTCTGATATCGCCGGAGAGAAGCACAAGAATCTCACCAGACATGCCTCTCAATATCTTGTTAATTGCAGAGGGTTTTCCGAGCCTATGACTCTCGACGATAAGGTGTATTCTTGGATCCTTTCTACCAAATCGGCTAATTGACCGGACCGTATTGTCTGCACATCCACTTGCAACTACTGTAATGTCTGCGATTTGACTGCCCGGCTCGAACTTTTGGTGTTCAATGTCATTCAGCAGGTGGTCGATGTTATCGCCGTTATTGTGGCAAGTTATTCCGATAGAAATCTCCGTTGCTTCTTCCCTCCGACAATTGATTCATGATTCTACGAGCCGGGCGCATCAGGATGCGGTTCTTATTCTAAAGGCATTAAATACAAGCTACTTAAAGCCCTAGGGAAATCACTTCAATTAGTTGACTGATGATGCAAAGAGCACTGCTNNCGAAAGTCCCAGACCCTGGTCGAGTGAAGACTCGCCTCACAGGAGCACATGGTTTAACTCCCCAAGATGCCAGCAACCTCTACTCCGCTATTCTCCTGGATATATTTGACATAATGAAGAACCTAGCGCAGTCGTTGAATGTTAGACTGTATGTCGCTTACTGGCCAGAAAACGAAGGATCGACGATTAGAGAGCTCTTGCGTCCTGAGCGCGAGACAAAGGTCTCGTTCTTCCCCCAAGATGAGAAAGAGACGACTGCAGGAAGAATAGCGATGGCCCTCAAGACCGCTTTCAATGACGGCACCGACGTTGCAGCGCTTGTCTTTGGCGACCAAGCAGAGCTAGACGAGAATCTGCTTCAAGAAACATTTCAAGCCTTGGAGGTTGCTGCAGATAGAAAGGAACAGCACCTTGTCCTAGGACCCACATGCGACGGAGGCACATACCTCATAGGGTTGACATCTGGTCTAGCGAGCTGGCTTTACAGCTCAATTGACTGCACAAGCAGTAGCAAAGCCGTATCAAAGTTAATTGTCCAAGCACGGGCCAGTAATCTGCCTCTCACTGTCCTTGATGATCGGGTTGATCTTGATGACATCGATGACCTAAATCTCCTAAAGAAGAAGACGCTAGCCAGTCATCCCCGCACTGAGGCGATGCTCAGAACTCTCCCGTCTGTTTCCTCGCAGGAATCGGAAAGCGAAGTCTCAGTGGTTATTCCGACACTAAACGAAGAAAATACACTAGAAGCAACAATTCTCCCGATTCGTGCACAGCCGTGCTCCACTGAAATAATCGTAGTAGACGGTGGTAGCAGCGACAGAACGCTAGAGATTGCAAACCAATTTGCAGACCGGGTTGTTGTTTCAAGTCGGCCTGGAAGACAGCACCAGGAGAATTTAGGGGCCATGGGCGCGAGGGGCAGCATCCTTCTTTTCTTGCATGGAGACGCCACAGTTCCACCGACTCTACTGCGAAGCATCACAACATCCTTTCAAAACTCGGAAGTTGTTGCGGGCGGCGCGCACCTCATGTATTCGCCACCCGACCGGTTCAGGTACAGAGCCCTTTGCGCATTCAGAGATATGGTGAGTAATATTCTTGGAATCTCTGGGATGGGGTCGTCGTTCTTCGTTCGAAGAGACACCTTCTGGCTGTTAGGTGGATTTGATGAGAATATGAACGAAGAGGCGGTGGATATGTGCAAGAGACTTCGAGGACGCGGGAAACACATTATGCTAAATGAGGTAGTGCGGACATCAGCCAGGAGATATGAGAGGTCTGGTTTCATGAAGACTGTCTTCGCATGGGCTCTCACAGTAGTCCTGAGCTACATCGGCGTGCGTGCTGTCGCAATTGAGAAGTATGTTTGGCGAGTCGTTAGATAGAGCAAGAAATGATCTACTCAACTAGGACATTCTAGGATAGAATCAGTTCACGAAATACTACTAGATAGCTCCAATCGGTGAAATGATACCGGTTCGCATTTACGAGCCATTGATCGATGGGCTGCAACCAAGCCAACTACATAGATCGTTCTGATGGCAACTCGAAAGATGAATTGAAATAAGTATCGATGACGACTCTAAGCGGATAGCCATAAACGCCTCCCTTAATCACGAAAAGATGAACCAACTTGAAGCATCGACCGACACGAAAAACGGATGAGAGACTCGCATTCAGACAGCCCATTAAGTCGATTGCGTCCGCTGGTCCAGAGAGCAAGAAGATCTACAGCGAGATAAAGAGAAAATCAGGTAGTGTGCCAGAAATCTACCTAGTTAAGGCCCTTGCAGATAATCCAGCTTGGCTGAGACTCCTCAACGGCACCGTTTTCCAATGGCCTCAACGCTGTGCCCTAGACGAGAAGACAAAGGAACTCGTTGGACTAGCGAAGTCCATCGGTCATCTGTGGGAACCCGGGATCCTGACAAATATCGAGGGCGCAATTGAGGGAGGAGCCACTTCCGAAGAGATTACTGAAACTATTCTCATTGCTTCCATCGTTATCGGCCTCGCTGACCTTGACCATGCTTTACGCGCAGGACACTTTGAAATCGTCACGGATGACTCAACTGGGAAAGCAGTAGAAATTGATGCTTCAGTTCAGAGAGTATACGAGGACGCGATGGCAAGCATGGAGCGGGTTCCTGAGCTTTACCGATTTAGAATTCTAACAGAGAATGCGGACTGGTTGAAGCTAATTCATGAGTCTGCTAAGATTCGATACACGCACGGTGTCCTTGGACGGAAGACCAAAGCTCTGATCTGTCTCGGAGCAAGTGCAGCAAAACGTTGGGACAGGGGAATAGAGGAACATCTCGAATATGCACTGAAATCCGGAGCCACTTCTAGAGAGGTTGCCGATGTGTTAATCTCAACGTATAAGACGGCAGTGTCAATCGGTGTGCAGGCGGGTTTCAGTGTCCCGTGCAGCATTCCAGAAATGAGCGGGTTCAAACTGTTAAGGGACTACTACTCCGAATCGTCGGCCGGATCCAGGCAGAAGAAGGGAAAGTAGCATTACAATCTGCATTCACACAAAGTGTTGTGCACTCGCGAACGCGATTCCTGGTAATCGGCACTATTGATTTTTGAACACGCAACGATCCAATTTGTCAAGTGTAGCGGGTGCATTTCCTAACGGCAGGATCAATAGGTATCGGGTAAGGAATGAAAGCGAAATGTACGCACCCCCTGAATAGGACCCAGAGATCATGGTCTAGCAACTGCATGCGAGCACTTACCATTAAGAACCCGAGGATTCTAGCTAGTTCAGAGATGAGGCACGGGAGCCTTGCAGAATTTAATCTAACGGTAACATGTTGTCCCCACAAAATTACACCACCCCCCATCTGAGGCCTAAGATCTTGTTGCGGGAAAGGGCTTGAACGTCTGACCCCCTACGGGCCGGAAGAGTATGAGGCTGGGATCAGAATAGGTTAATCTGGGATCTGAAAGCTCAGATTGTTATTCCTGTCAGGTGGCGAATTGCAAATCCTAGAATGTATAGCGCGAACGTTGCGCCGAACATTATGCCCGTGATCTCGATGAAGTCTTTTCTGAAAACGCCCCCAGAGATTATGGATTCATAGAAGCTTATGAAGGCAATCAGAAGAACCGCCAACGCCAACGAACTGAACAATGCATTCAACATCACTTTCGTCAGGAAGTAGGGCGTCGCAAGTATCACTGCCGTGATGAAGTATGAGATCCCAGTGTATACCGCAGACACGGACGCCGATCCTTCGAAACCAGCCTTGGCCTGAGCATATGCCGCTGACGCCATAGCTATCGAAGCAGCGGCTCCCGCAACAATACCAGCCAGCCCCGCCAATTCAGTTGAATTGTAGATTCCAAGCGACCCCGCGTGTATTCCCGCTATCTCCACAAGCGCGTCGGCCAAGCCGAGGACAATGAACGAGATGTACTTTATGTGAGGCTCGTCAAACTGCTCGTAGAAATCTCTCTCATGCTCTTCCTCATCAGCTATCATCTCCTTGAAGGCGCGCATGGCTTTTGATGGAATCCGATTTGCCATCCCCTTGTACTTCTTGATGACCTTCGCCTCACCCCTCTCTAGGTATTTGACTGCGAAAGTGACTTCCAACAAGAATCTCAGGAATACAATCAGGTTAACCTTGAGAGTGCTCGCACCAACTTTCCTGTCTGGGCAATATTTGCTCCAGAACAGGTAGTGCTTGTACTCCATCTTGGCGAGTCGGGCGAGTGTTCTCTTGAAGGCCTTGTTCTTTTCAAGGCGCGATTCTGAGAGTTTCTTGTATACAGCGTAGTCAGCATATTCCTCCCTGGCATTGTCAAACGCTGGTTCTGCCAGACTCGCGACTCAATCCCGCTGCACTCGCCCCACTTCCAGAAAACGAATAACTAGGTAATGCCTCTAATGATTTGGGACAGTACCGTAAATAGGTCGACGTACCTGTCCAGTCTTTCTTGGAACGACTATGAGCTTTGACGGTGGGTTGATTGTGCGAGTTTATGATGAAACTGACCAGTTCACGATTTGCGCCTTGTCCTGTTCGATACGGAATCTGACTTCGAACCTTCGTTGATTCCCTTTCTCATCTTGAAAACGGCCGGTCACTGTAATCTGATCGTTGGGGTCTGTTTCCAGCTTCGCGTTGAGATCCGTGATTGACCCCGCATTTAACTTGCTGCGAATCAATTCAACTGCCTTTCTTTCAGCGACTTCTAACTCCACATGGAACCCCTCACCTGAACAAATCTCGGCTCAGATCGGCATCTACGATTAAATGTGTCATGGTTATCTAAAGAGATTCGCACATTACAATTATCTTTTGATTGGCGTCTATCGTTTCTATTTGCTTTCACAGGATGACCGCTAGCTCTCTATTTATTCTCCCCAATGAAGACCGGTCATACGTGACCCATGAGTAGTTCGTTCTTGGGGCCATACACTCCCACCAAAAGGAGTAACTAGCCTAGCGCGTAACTGTCCCCAATCGAGAGGCGGGGTCTACTCGGGAGTGTAGCGAGCATTGGGCGAATACGTGAAAGTCTGCCAACTCTCAGACATCCCGCCTGGAACCATGTATCCCGTTGATGTAGGTGAGTTTCGCATAATGATCGTCAATGTGGAGGGCAAGCTTTACGCAGTTGCTAGGATCTGTACTCATGAGACTGCGGACCTCTCTACGGGATTCTTGACCGATTCGGAAGTGACTTGCCCCCTTCATCTTTCGCGCTTCGACTTGACCACCGGGACTGTTCAGAATCCACCCGCAACTGAGCCCTTGAGAATCTATAGGGTGAAGGTTGAGAAGAACAATGTATACTTGCAGAAGTAACCACAACAGGAATTAAGCTGGAGAATTTAATATCATGCCGTATGTTATCGCTCAGTATCAAATCGGTCTTGCAGGTCTAAGGTTTGGTTGAGAGACTAACCACCATAAACGCAGTTAAGATCCGAGAAGATTTCCCAATACTCAAGAGGCGAGTAAACGGGAAACCACTAATCTACTTCGACAACGCGGCGACGTCTCAGAAGCCAAGCGCTGTGATTGAAGCCATCAGTAAGTACTATAGCGAATACAACTCGAATATTCATCGTGGAATCCACAAGCTCGCAGAGGAAGCAACACTCGCTCATGAGGAAGCTCGAGAGAAAGTCGCCAAATTCATCAACTCAAACCGCACTGAGGAAATAGTCTTCACTCGCAACGCAACTGAATCAATCAACTTAGTCGCTTACACTTGGGGTCGAGCAAACCTTGGACCCGACGACAAGATAGTCCTAACGATCATGGAACATCACAGCAATATTGTT
>PMBQ01000121.1 GCA_003152955.1 Candidatus Bathyarchaeota archaeon | reverse complement strand
CAAACAGACCCTCGCGACGAGAGCCCCTTTTGTCGCCCATGATAACGGAGAACTCATAGTCGCTCTGTAATTCCTCCATAGTCGCATGGATATGATGGAGAACGACACCAAGTAGGCCACTACTCCCAACACACCATTAAGATAGAAAATCCCGAAGTAGCTAATGTGTGGTACAGTGGAAGGATATGTTGGATCCAGTGCATAAGGCCGCCCCATTACACCTAGCAAGACATCAAAGGGCCCCTTCAGGTTCTCCATTGCTGCATCCACCTCTGCCAGTCGCCAGATCATCGTCCCATAAGCATTCAGATCCGATGGGTCTAGTTGTGAGAAATCGGCTTGGAACATGCCGGAAATTCTAAAGAACGCGCCCTCTCCCAATCTCTGGAGTGATTGAGGCAGACCGAAAACAACTATCAGTAATATTATGATCCCAAAAGGAAGAATGGCGGATCGCACGGCCACCTTCCAACTATTCCAGAGCATCAGAGCCACCGCAAGTACAAGGAGAATCATATATGTTCGTACGAAGGTATGTAGCAATCCGAATAGAAGGACGGCTGCCAGTATCAAAGGCCCCGTCTTCCTTCGCACCGAGACGACTAATACGGAGATGACCACGATGGCTCCGGTGAAGACTCCCCACATCCCAGACGTGAAAACCCTTTCCACTCCTTCAAATGATTCTTCGCGAATGCTCGCCATCTCATCGTTTTGGGGAATCAAGGAGGGGTAGTATGAGAAGACCGCGATGGAGACGCTGGCAAGGACAAGCAAGACTGTCATTCCGACTGCCCACCGACGCAGAACATCTGCCTTGCGAATCTTGGCAACCATCAAGGGAACAACCGCCCAAATCGTGACAGCTCTGACAACTCGCAACATTTCTCGAAGGTCCTCACCGAGGACAATCCCTTTGCAGAGAGAAACCGCGGTCGTTCCCCACAATAGGACAATAGCGAGCCAAAGTCCTTTTTGTTTGAAGTTCTTCCAAACATATGCCGCGGATGGTAGCAGCGCAGCCAACAGCACCACATCCCCAAGGTTGAATCCCTCGAATCCGAATAGATCTCGGGACCAAGACTTGTACGGAACAAGGCTCCATGCTACCACGGCTATGACCCAAACCACCCACATGGCTGCTACTCCCTGGGTGTACCCACAAACACGTATCCCAAGAACATCGAGATGCGCGAATCTGAACCAAAGTATCGGTGAACATCATCCCAAGACGCGAGTCTCGCCCAGCGATATAGCATCGTCGCACAGAGAGGCAAGACAATAATAATCGCCGCAATACAGAAGAAGTTTGATCCGATCAGAAAGAGCAGGCCAAAACCAATAACACTGGTAGCAGTCAGCACAAGAGCAAGCCGGAGCATGTTGTTCCAGGGCAAAAATAGACTCAAACCAAATTCGTGATGTTGATACAGAAGTGTCACAACACACGAAGCCAAAATTGCCCCGGCGTTCGCTACGACAGCCGCAGGGTAACCAACTGAAGGATAGAATAACAAGAGCACGATGGAATTGACACCTACGTTGATAGCTTGCAGAACTATTGTCCTCGAAGCAAATCCTTTGGCGACTAAGTACTGATAGTAGGGTGTTATCGTTGAGCTGAAAAGTAGGTGCGCTGAACTGATGATAGCTATTGTGATCGCGACGATCTGAGTGTCCACCCTTATCCAAATGGTGGCCAATGGGAGAGCGATAGTCAGGACTATCGAGACCATCGGAATGACGAAGTACATTGTCTTCTGCTCAAGATCGTTAATCAGATTCCCAATCTTCTCCCGATCGGTCATTCTCGCGACCGCAGGATAGAAGGTATAGAGCAATTTGTTGACAAATCCCCAGATCTGGTTTTTCACCCTGAAGCCGATGTCGATGAATCCTATCTCCTGCGAGCCACCAAGATGCGAAAGCAGAATCTTCGTGACCGGTTCAAATAGGATCCCAATTGAAGTACTAGTAGCAACCTGGATGCCATAGCCTAGCTGCTTTGACGCACTCGCAACGAGAGGCTTGAGTGCGAAATTGGGCTTGATAGGGCCCCAGACGAGAAGGCTGACAGAAAGAGTCACTATGAACCAAATCGCCGTTGCGACAAGGATCGATATCCCGATGACGCGGAGTGATCCACCGAGCACCAAAGTCCCCGCAACGACACCCCAATACAAACCGGAATAGAGAAGGTTGAGAAGGTTGGTAACATAGATCTTCATTAGTGAATCGAAAATGCCGGTCAGCGTTTGGCCAAGGAGCAGCGGGATATTAGCAATCAACAAAAGAGTGAAAAGGTCTGTTGCTTCGTCTATGCGAGCAGGTGGGACACCAAGAAGCCATCGCAGCAATTGCGGGCTCAACAGAATCCCCAAGATGCAAACTAAGGATGCAGCAAAAAGTACAATGAACAGGTTAACGACAATGTCGTTCGTTGACTCATCGGTTTTCCCCTGGATTGCCAGAAATCGGACGAGGGACACGTTGAGCCCAAGATTCGTGAAAGCATTGACACTCCCGACAATGCCGACGAGTGAAAAGAGCCCATATTCCTCTAACCCGAGTTTCTGGATAAAGAGCGAAACAGCAACCAGCATAAATCCCGCACTTATCGCATACTGTAGGGCGCCAGTGATCGAGTTCACATAGGCTATTCGCCTCAAGTGGTATTTTCCTTTGTTCCGGCCTTGCCTCTGACTGTCCGCATACTAGAGGCCGCTATCATTTGCACCGCAACTATCGATATGGCTATCCACGAGATCCCCAATTGCGCGCGGCGCGGAGACGACAGGTTTGCTCACCATCAGTTCTTCCGAATCCAAAAGGAGCCTGGTTCCCAGTCTGTAATCTGTGCGTCAAGAATAGAAGCCTGGCACGGAGCTCATTGGGACAGTGATGTTTAAGGAAATTGACTGCACCGACTACTCTACAACCAGAATTTAAACACAAAAATGCCTCAAGCAGATATTGTTCATTCCAGAAGAGATTCTTTTGGAGAATCCAATCATCGAGGTAATCTTTGAGAGTGAATATATCACGAATGTGGACAAGGACTCCCGACTCCAAGATCGGCAGTATTTCCTGACAACGAAATAAGACGTCTCCTTGAGGCCTGAGAACATGAGAAGAATCAATAAACAAGATGTCGTTCTCAGATAATTGGGTGAACGCATTTGTGGGCAGAGACTCGACCTTTTCTCTTATGATTCGGATACCTACTGAATCCAGCCAATCAGCCTCATAAGGATCGATGCAAATGTGCTCACAAGAGTAGCTCGGCTTCTCNNATCCGACCCTACTTCAAGTATCCTCTTAGATTTGAACTTGCGAACAAAGCAATACAAGTACTCTGAATCGCAAGATAGGAACGGTCCCCCATTATAGGCAAATTCAAGCGGGCTCGACTTCTCGAGCGGGAACCGGATCAATTCATCGCGATAGTCGAAACTGCACAGTACTAGCATCTATTCCTCGACATTCATGTCGACTCCTGGGAGAGGCCTGTCGTCCCGTAAAGAACGCCTGATGTGGCGAGGGTGAAACAGCGGCTCGTAGTAGTGATCGGCTATTGGAAAGACTCCGAGGCCCAAAAGAACCCGCTTTGCCAACGGGAAATTGGAGAGACCATTCGTCCTTAAGATTTTCAAAAGAAGTCCTGATAGGACACTAAAAGGCAATGTCATGATGTCGGCGACTCTGAAGATGAAGGCACCGATACCTTTGCATGTCCGCTCGAGCCTTCGGAAAAAAGGATAGAGAGCGGGCCGCCCGATAGTCAACTGACTTAGTGACCTCTTTACGTTCAACGGATCCATCGAAGCATGGATATCACTCGTGACACGAAAGCATTTCATTCACGAAATGCCTGATTAAAGACTCCCCAGCCAAATCTCGGAATAGCTCTAAAGTATCTCTTTGCCAGTCGTCTTGGCTCCTGCAGCAGCCTGAACAACCACTCCAAGCCAAACCTCTGCATCCAAATGGGAGCCCTCCGAATTCTCTGTGTATTGTAATCAAACGCCGCACCAACGCCGAGCAATACTCGCACATCGAGATGAGTGGTCATCTCGCTCATCCACCTTTCTTGTTTAGGAGTGCTCAGGCCAACCCACAGAATTTGTGCCCCAGCCTTGTTAATCGTCCCGACAACTTGAATCTTCTCCTCGTTGGTCAGCAAACGAAAAGGCGGGCAATACGTGCCCGCCACTTTAACGCCAGGATACATTTTCAGAACTCGTTCGGCCAAATCGCTGGCCACGCCTTCGTTCCCACCGTAGAAAAAATGACTTACCTGATGCCCGGCGGACGCTGCGCAGACTCGCAACATGAAATCTGGACCGAACACCCTGCCCATCTTCCGAAATCCTGCAAACCATCCCAGCCACGTCAATGGCATCCCATCGGGCACATTCAGAGCTGCAGAGTTGAGGATCCCACGGAATCTCTCATCTGTTTGGGCTTCAACGACACCATGCATCCCGCTTACGCAGACGTAACGGCACTTGCCGTCTCCTGCGATCGCCCAATGGACCACCGTTTCCACGGCCGCATCCATATTCGTCGGATCTATGCGGACGCT
>PMBQ01000399.1 GCA_003152955.1 Candidatus Bathyarchaeota archaeon | reverse complement strand
CGAGTGGGCGCCTTGAAGATGCACTAACCAGGCTGATCGACACGAACGTCGAATACGAAGTCTCAGGGTTCAAGAGGAAACTGCTGACTGAGGAGGTTACCGACCTGCAAGCACAGGTTCGCTTGGCAAAAGAGGAATTAGACCCGATGATCTCCTCGGCGGAGAAGGCGGGAGAGTCGATCGTAACCCCTCGGAAAATACTCGATATCATGCTCCAGATTGGTGCAGTCGAGGAGCAGATGAAGCCGCTGGCATCACTCTCAGAAGATGTGGAACGGATGTACTCATCCTACGCGAAGGTGTACGAGGAGCTTCGGCAGAAAGCAGACCAGGTTGCCCAGAGTAGACAGGAGGTGTTGACGGAGCTTGACAGACGCATCTCGCGATGGCGAGAAGTTCTAACATCGTTCCTCGAACAAATGACGGGCCGCTACAATGAGATTCTCGCGGCAGTAGGAGCGACCGGAGCCATCCGCATCATAGCATCCAGGGACATTGAGAAAGGGGGATTGGAGATCCTCGTAGGGTTCAAGGGAAACAGACCCACTCCCTTGGATGCATTTACTCAAAGCGGAGGAGAGAGGAGCATAGCCATGATGGCGTTCCTGTTGGCTCTTCAGCAACACATCACATCCCCATTCAGAGCTATAGACGAATTCGATGTGCACATGGATCCCAAGAACCGCGAGCTAATCACGAACCTGATCATGACAAGTTCGCAAGGCATGACGGAGGGTCAGTATGTGGCAATAACGCCTGGACAGATTAATGTGGCTGAGAGTGGGCACGTTATCGTCGTGCAGAACGTTCAAGGGACATCGAGGGTTAGTGAGCTGAAGTGACCTCACCAGAGAAACCGAAGAGCCGTCGCACCGCCTTATCCTCAGGTCGAAAAGAACTCAAAGAGATCATCGAGACCTGTGATTCAATCTCGGAGAGGAAGTTCAACCCATTCTTCATGGATGTGAAGCTCGGCGTGGAAACGCTCCGCCAGTACTACCCCGTTTGGGAAACGTTTGAAGATCATTGCCTCGACGCACATACCATCAACAGGCTCTCGGAAGTCGTGAGATTGCAGAATACCCAGCTCAAGTTCCAGTCTAGCGCGCTCTATGCAGATCCTGAGTTTATCGCCCGGAAAGTAGAACGGATGAGCGAGAAGAGATTGGCTGAGGTATTTCTGCAGAGCTGGCATCCGGTAACCGAGCTTGAGCAGTTGACAGACGGAGTGGTCTCGGATGCGCTGGACTACTGGAACGTGCTCTTGCCCATTTCAGAACGATGGAAGCGAAGGGATTATCCGCAGGGGAAACTACCGGAAACCACCAACTCCGACACTCTGGCTGAATTGGGAATCCAGGGAAAAGAGTTCGGCAAACAACTGATCGACCTGTGGAACGACCTTCGTCAACTATACAATGTCGAGAAAAAGCCCGTCGATTACTGGAAATTCGTAAAAGGAAGTTCGTATCAAGAGACAGTGCAAAGAGCATACCATGTCAGTTTCCTTGTCACCTACGGTTATGCGACGCTCCAGACCGATGGAGATCAAATGGTACTAGTCCCCAACGATGCCCCTTCAGAGAAGACTAACTCAGGAGCAGTGAGTTTTCCCGTGGCTATTCCAAGAGGACTCTGATGATCTTGGAAACTGAGACTCAAGCGAAGAGCTTCTACTCCGACAAGTTGAAGCGAGCCGTCCACCTCCTATTGTTCCGTCGAGGGAAAATACCTGGCGCTAGAGAGTGGGAGTTCAAAGAAAAAGTGGGGAAGAATTATGAGCGGGTACTCGCACAACTCAACGAGCTCCTTTCTGAATTGGACCTCGAAGTCAAGAAAGTTGCAGAGCCACGAACAGAGACGGCGGCTGAGGGCGGTCGAGCGGGTCTTGAGGAAGCTAGATACTTCGTGGCGTTGAAAGGTACGCTTGGCGTTAAGGAAGCTAAGATGATTGGATGGCGGATAGACAACCTGGCCGCACTTAGCGCCTCAGTTGCTTATCTAGTCTCAAAGCAGGGAAAGGCAGGTCGTGAGGACCTGGAAAAGCTGCTGGCACAGAAATTCGGGCGCTGGAAAGCCCTCACACTTGTTGACATTTTTCTCAGAAGCGGCTACCTTGAAGAGGATGACGCCGGAACCATGTCGTTGGGCTGGCGAACACGCTCCGAGATTGACCTACGAGCCTTAATGACAAAAATGGCTGAAGCTAAAGTTTAGGCCGATTTTTCTGACTTTTGCCCCTGTTGCAAGAAGTCCTTCGGAAATTTCTTCTTCGAAACGAAATCTTTAGCGTCCCCAGCCTTGATGGCTTTGGAGAGCCCGAGAAGCTGCTCACGTTGGGCATAATGGTCGTGCACATTGCTCCTGCCTAGAACAGTCAGAACTTTGCCGAGGAAGAATGTTGGCAGCTTCTGCTTGTTCTTGATTTCTTCGATCTCGGTCAAACACCTTGAACGGACCCAGTAGTTCGTCTTGACCATCGTGCCAGCTTGCTCTGGATTGTCTCGATATCGAATCTTGTGGCACACCTGTTTTGGTGAAGCTTCCGCGCTTTAGACAATGACGTTTCTCAGTGATCTGCATGTGTCTCCCGCTGCTGGTGATCATTCAGGATCGAATCTCAGAAATGGAATTGAGTAATTTAGCCTGGAGAGTCGGACGAAACTGTCAAGCCTAATCCAGCAGAATAAATATCCGAGCAAGAAAAGGGAACGGGGCTACTTCCTCCTGTTTGATTATTGAAATGCTTAATTATCCCCCGCGTAATGGCTACGCACGTTCGCAGAATTTTGAAGGCGTCAATTTTGAGCGAATAATCAGGGTTACCACCACAACTTCAAGAACAGTTGGTTCGTCTCCAGCAGATGCAACAGACTCTTCAATCCGTGGCCAGCCAAAAACAGCAATTGGAACTCGAGCTAAATGAGACTGATAAGGCGCTTTCAGAATTGGACAGATCCACTGATGAGACACCGGTCTACAAGAGCGTGGGCAGCATACTCGTCAAATCCAACAAGCAGACATTGATCGGCGAACTCAAAGAGCGAAAGGATCTCTTGACGACCCGAGTTACAGTTCTTGGGAAGCAGGAAGAACGAACTAGGGAGAGGCTTAAGGAAATGCAAGAGAAACTGCAGGAGAGACTGCAGGGTCCAAAGACCTCGACCCAGCAGTAATTCCCTTCTCAGTTTGTCCCGAAATCCGTTCGGACAGGCGGGAACCGCAACGAGCATTGAGCTAATCAGAGAGCTCACATCCGAAGAAGTTGAGCAAGTCTGTACGGCTGCCGAGGAAGCGGCGAGGAAACATCTTCTTTTGAAAATTCCGTTGAAGCGACTAAGTGATCTTGACGTGACAGTGGACGCATCGGGCGGCAAACCGCTCGTCGTCAACATTGACGTGGCGATTGAACTTGCAGGTGGCAACCAGGACTTGCAGCCCCTGGTCGACGAAGCCACAGACCTAGCCTTTTCGGCCGCGGAAGCCAAAGTTAAGGAGCTCAAGCTTTGCGTGGATATCCCCACCTAGCCAAACTTCTTAGAAAGGCTCGGGCCGTTCTAATCGTAGGTCATCAAAACTCTGATCCTGACGCGGTCTGCTCAGCCTACGCTTTTTCGGTGCTTGCATGCCGAATCAATCCCAAGCTGAATATCAGCTTCACGTCGCCCGATGGCGTGAGCAAATTGTCAAAGCAGATTCTCAGTTCGATCCCACTGCAGGTTTCGGATCAGCCAGATTTGTCCGAGATGGATTTGATCATAACAGTAGACGCGAACACGCTTCAGCAGCTCGGGCCGTTCAAGGAATCCGTTCTGAATTCGGCGAAACCTCTTGTAATGATTGACCACCATGCTCCCCACCCGGAGAACGCGAAGACAGCAACATTAGTGCTGTGTGATGAGAAAGCCACCTCAACATGTGAAATGATTCTAGACATGTACCGCAGATACCGATTTCCGCTTGGCAACGAAGTGAGTCAGGCCCTCATGGTTGGCCTGCTTGTAGAAACTGGGCACATGACAATTGCGACTCGCCGTACGTTCAGAGCGGCATACTTGTTGGTCAAGGCCGGGGCCGATCCCGAAAGCGCGTTCGCCCTGACGCGAACCACGATGGATGACTCTGAGCGGATAGCGCGGTTCAGGTCCGCTCAACGAGTTAGACTGGAGCGCGTAGGTAAATGGGTGATAGCGCTGTCTGAGATTGGATCCTACCATGCCTCGGCTGCTCGCGCGCTCATCGCGTTGGGCGCACATCTGGCGGTAGTGGCGGGAAAGAGAAATGATGAGCTTACCCTGAGCTTCCGTTCAACGCGAGATTTCGTGGAGGGGACAAAGATGCATCTGGGAACAGACCTCGCGACACCTCTGGGTGCTAGAATGGGTGGGATGGGAGGCGGTCATCCGACCGCAGCAGGTGCGAATGTGAAGGGCGAAGTGAATGAAGCCCTGAAGCTAGCTCTCGTGATAGTGAGGGATTTTGTATCAAGTTCCCCAAACCCTAATACAAGCGCACCGGCTAACACGCAGACTTCATCTCAAACCTGAGTAATTACGGAAAAATGAGATGAAAGAATTCCGGAGAGCACCATCCATTGGCGGCAATTTCGGCTCACAATCTCTCATTCACATACGCGGGCGCCGAACTCCCGTCGATGGAGAAAGTCACTCTATCTGTTGAGAAGGGTGAATTCGTAATTCTTACCGGCCCCAGCGGCTGCGGAAAAACTACTCTCTGCAGATGCCTGAACGGGCTGATTCCCAATTTCTATTCCGGAAATCTCGAAGGACAGCTGGAGGTCGACGGAATCAACGTTAGTGGAAGACCCCCAGCAGAACTTGCAACCCACGTCGGCTTCGTTTTCCAAAATCCCGAGAATCAGCTCTTTTCATTGTCGGTCGAAA
>PMBQ01000263.1 GCA_003152955.1 Candidatus Bathyarchaeota archaeon | reverse complement strand
CGCCAGTGACGCTGCAGAAATGGCCTAGGGGAGTAAGGGAGGTCCATATGCAGACCAAGCGCTTTCGCTGGTTTGAAAAGATCGAGGAAGAAACGAAAAAAAGCTAGTTCGTGGAATTTTACGGGAAACGTAGAACCTACTGCCGGGGATCAAGAGCTCAAGAAATCAAGGTCTTCCGGACAACGGGGCTTAATTTTGCGCCACTCCAGTGTTAATATAGTAACAATGCGATAAACATGTGGACAATAGCCGAATTCTATTTCTTGTCATCTCACGGTGCAAGACCGGTGCCAGAAAAGCTGGCGGGAAGGGCGCTAGAAGAGAAGGGCTGAGAAAAGCTGCAGACCGAAGATAACCACGTGGCTACTATTATTCACAAGCAGCATACGTGATTGATAGGATCTATCGCAAAACCAAGACCTTACGGACTTCATTGAGAGTCTTCCCCTCCTGCCCAGCCACTCCACGAGGGGCTCCAGGTGGGCCGGCAACACGGCATTGTAGGGATTTGAAGGCGCAGGGCGAACAAAGAGTTGCTCTCACGGAATTGATCGTCGCCCAGTCATGACATGCAGCTGGCCAGATTCCGGCGAGATACCTACCAGGATAAGAACCACAAGTCCACCGATCGCACGCAAGGGATGATCTGCTGGGATACGAATTCTCCACGACACATTACTGAAGAGTGGGGTTTGTTGTGCGTGGCTGCCGCACATTATGGAGGTCTCGTCCTAGTGCGTGTGAATGAGCCACTGCAAATATGTCACATCAGGTACAGGCCTCCACCCCTGTGAATAGATAGCCCCCCAACACGGGCTCTTCAACAACCTGCTAAGACTCTGGTGCACCAAGGAGGTGAAGGTAACGCTTGCTTACACTTCGGACGGTTAGTAAGTTCGGAAATGCCCAAGTCGCTTTAGCCAATCTTGCCACCCGCTCCGGCAGCGTCCTCGCTTCCTGGTCGTCAGGTCCCTGTCAAAGACCGCATGTGCAGAGAACGGGATCTCTCATGCCATCTCCAACAATGCAGATTCGAGCTTCTTCNNGTTCCGACATTCGTTCAGGAGTGTTTGATGCTTGAAGTAAAAGAGAATCGACTTCGCCAGCGCTTCCGCGCTTTCAGGCTTGACGGTAGCACCACATTTGGCTGATTCGATAATTCTGGCAGCTTCGCTCCTCTCGTGCACTGACCCAACAACACAACAGCCTGCGGCAAGAAGGGAAATCAGCTTTGACGGGACAACTATGTCTATTACCGACTCCTTTTGTGTAAGAAGAGTCAAGTCTGCAGCTTGGTACATATCCGCGAGAAGCTCTCGAGGCTGCAGGGGAAGGAACGTGACGTTCCGGAGACCAAGTTTAGTCACTTCAGCTTCAAGCCGCTTTCTCTCTGCCCCATGACCTACAAGCAAGAATGTGATGGGGTACGTTTGAAGAATGTTTGCGGCTCGTACCACAACCTCAAGCCCTTGTTTTACACCCATATTCCCGGAATGGAGGACGGTGAAGTCCTCATTCATATCGTTGAGAAGTAAGAAGCGGTTCTCTTTACGCGGAACAACTGTATGCATCAGCATGGTTGGATCGGCCGTATCGGGCACCAACAACAATCTAGCAGCTGGGATTCCCTTTCCCAATATTCGACTCATCATACCATGGCCGAGGACAATAACTAGCTCAGAGTGAACATAGATACAATGTTCGAGACTGTACATGAGCGAAATGACTATGCGATTCTTTAGCATTCCTAATTCAATCGCAGCGTCCGGGACTAGGTCCTTCACACTTGTAGCCAGCCTTGCTCTCCACAGCCACTTCAGGAACATGCCAAGCAGTCCAATTGAAAGAGGTGGAGTCACTACAACAATAATATCATGCCGCCTGATAGTCATACATTTTACCCAAGCAGACACAAAGAATGAGAGTTCATGAAGAGCCCTGGTAAACGTGTTTATTTCCCGAGGAACATATACAAATGACCGTCTAACCGTGACTCCCCGAACAACGCTGTTTGTCCGTGTTCGTGCCTAGAAGTTGCGATCAATTCTCCATTCAGGATAGAATGGCCATGATGTGACGACTGTTACGTCATACCCTTTCGATGCAAGCCATTCGGCAGTTTCTGCTGAGGTTACGGCAATCCCTGTTTTGTCTGGCGCGTAAAATAGCGAGAGGAAAAGGACCTTCATTTTGCGTTTTCGTGGGTTTTATGAGATCTCATCCAGGAGATGGTCAGCCGAACGCCTTCCTCCAAAGAGTAGGGCAAAGGACCACAAACACTCTCAAGAGTGGCGGTCTCGTGAAGCATTGGACACACAAGATTGGAAAGTCGGAAGGACGTAAGGGGCACTCGCAACCAACCGAGTCGATATGCTACATCGCCAACGGAAGCTGCTGCCTTCAGCAAAACGAGGGGCACTTCAACAATCCCGTTGCGACCGAATTGCTTTGAGACAAGGTTAGCCCATTGAAGGAGATGTAGGGGAGGATAGTCACAAAGATAAATGACTTTCTTATCGACCAACTGCCTAGGCGTGGTCAGCAGGCGGGCAATCTGAAAAACGGTATTCCCAACATATCCAAAAGATTTCTCTGGGTTAAGTCCCTTTGGTTGAACGTAGTTCCCTCTTCTTACGGAATCGAAGAACAACCTGTATGGAACATCAAACCAAGGTCCCCATATCGAAGTCGGCCGTACTATGGTCCACCCTGCCATGATCTGGCAATTCCGCACCATTCTCTCCCCTAGGACCTTGCTCTCGCCGTACAGGTTCGGGGGGCAATAGTCCTCATCTGAAGTTGGTTGATATCCTATGCGGCAAACCATTCTGCTGGATGCAAAAATCGCATGCGCTACGTGTGGGCACTGAGAAATGACCTTGATGGTATTAGACACCCCTACGGTGTTTGTGATATAGCCATCGATAGATTGTGTCTCATGAAGGTCAGTCCGGGCAGCGAGATGAACCCAGAACTCAGGGTCAAATGAAACGGCGACTTCTTGATACATTTCCAGATTGAGAATGTCACATTTGACCCAATATGGATAATGAGCGCCATTCTGAGGAGGCTTGATGTCAAGATTGAGGACTTTGTCGCCCCTGTTGAAAAAATGCTCTACCGCATTCGTTCCAATAAAGCCCGATCCGCCCGTGACGATGATTCTAGCCATTCTTTGCCCAGATCTTTTCATATACAAGATAGCAGTCCGTCCGCTTTCAACAGTAGACCGTTAGACAGTACCAATTCGATGAGAATCCAGCATATGCAGACACGTTCTGAATTCTTCTTCCCTTGAGCCGTATTCGAATGTTTTGAAACGACTCGAACCCATTGCTGAGCGGCAATAGAAAACACGGCGGTGTACACGTGTATTAGGTTGCCTTAGTTGTCAAGCCTTCCCAAGGAGGACGCACAATATTCGAATACCAAAGTCGTGCTTGACAACGAATC
>PMBQ01000073.1 GCA_003152955.1 Candidatus Bathyarchaeota archaeon | reverse complement strand
ATCGAATACACATCATTCAAGACGATGACCAGGTCTCTCTAGGCAACGGAATAACACTCAGATCGATCTGGACTCGTGGACATGCTCCTCATCACCTCAGCTATCTTCCGGAAGAAACCGGTGACCGGTTCACCGGCGACGCGGTTGGCGCCTATCCTCCTGCAATGCCCGTTCTGATCCCCACGACTCCGCCACCCAGTTTCAACCTGGAAAGAGCTATTGACTCCATCAAACGACTCCAGGACCTTTCACCTATGAACCTGTTCACGCCACATTTTGGACTATTAGACAATCCTGGCGCGAACTTTGAAAAGGATGTCAATACTTTGCTTGACTGGAAGAGCAGGCTTGAGCAACTCGTGTCGAAACAGGTTTCTGTTAACGAGATCGTCGCCAGTGTGGTCGAGGACGTGACCCAGCGAGCTGGACGGCCGCCGACCGATCTACCTGAATTTCTTAGAGGCACAACGAGAGTTAGTGTGCTCGGTTTTCTCAGCTATTTGGAATGGCGGTCCAAGCAGCGATTCCAGTTAGCTAGGGTGGACTTGGATTGTACTCGATTACGGTCAGAGCAGATTTCATTCAAAGAACAGCG
Source organism: Candidatus Bathyarchaeota archaeon (assembly GCA_003152955.1). Next base: position 2,494 of record PMBQ01000073.1, on the reverse strand, counting down.
CCGTTTGAGTCCAAAATTGCGATAAACCAGTTGGGCAGTTCCATCGGCGAATGGGTTTAATGAAATGAGCTATTAGGCGGTCGCTGGGAGTAGGATAACGAAGTCTTAAGTAATCAACGAAGAGCTAAGGTAGCGATTAGCCCAAGAATCAGAAAAAAGATCCAATATGATTTCAAATAGAGGCACTCGTGAATGACTAAACCTCGTGGGATTCTTGCGTGCCTTGTACTGCTTCTCGTGGCTTTAGGCCCCAGTCTGTATGCCGTATCCGCACTCCCTCCTCTTGCAGCTGCGACTTTCCCAGTAGGGACCATAGTAGTCCCGATGGACAACAAACAGGCGGATAGGATTCGCGTCTACGGTTTCATTCACGAATTCCAAGCGAGCAGGTCAGACGCTATTCTGGCACGAATAATAGAACCGCCAGACGTGAGCATGCAGACTTCACTGACACCAACCGGAGACGTGTACCAAGGTGGTCCATTTCTTATCGAGGAGAAATTCCTCTCAACCGTGAACAGCCTTCTTGCAACATCGACCTTTTCTCAGGTCACCATCACGAGGCTTACCGTTCCGTTCACCTCGAACCAAGTCTTCTTCGTCAGACAACCGACGCGTATTCTTGTGGTCCGCGGGGTTTTCGGAAGGACGGATCTGACCCTCGACCGAATGGGCATCAACTACTCAGCAGTTGATCCATCGGTTGTTGAAGCTAACCCCTCACTGCTCAATCAATATTCACTTATCGTTATTGATTGCCCAGGCTGGTACGGGGACCCAACAAGCTACTCGCCAGACAGGCATGCGAACATACAGGCCGTCTATAACACACTTGCAGCTCATGCGCAACAAGGAAACGAGATAATCTTCACTGACATCGCGCTCCTAGACATGAACGCGGCTTTCCCGGGCTATATTCAGGTCGCAGATGGCGGTGAGGGTTCTTGGAAGAGTACGATCTACAATCCCCCGACCGGGAGTGGCTTTTCAGGCGAATTTCCGAGTCAATATTACAACCCTGGCCCCAACCCAAACTCTGTCAAAATTTACACGGAAGGCGGCGGTCAGGTAGTTTCGGCCATTCAGCCTGCGCATGCCTCTGATGTCAGAATTCTCATTGATAGCAACAACTTCGGTGTACCCTTCAGGTACGCAATCCTAGGCTTCTATTTCCAGATGGGCAATGGGATAGTTGAAGGCCTTGCGTTCCACCCTCAGCAGCAAGTCTATCCGACTTTTGCTGATCAAAACGGATACTACGCAGTGTATGAGCTCTACGGAGACAAGTTCGTGCACGGCCCACAACTGGATTTCCTGCTATCTGGCACGCCGACTCCGCAGACCGTAACGCAAGGTGGAGTAGCAGCATACTTACTGACCGTGACCTCAGTTGGGAGTTTCAGTGCTCCAGTCAATTTGCAGGTGTCTGGTCTGCCGCCTGGTTCCACAGGCAGTGTCTCACCAAATCCAGTGATGCCTCCACAGGGAGGAACCGTCACTTCCACGCTGACAATACTGACATCGCTGGGCACGCCACCTGGAGCATACAACTTGACAATAACGGGCACCTCAACACTCCCACTAATCACTCGCAGCATCAGCGTGCAGCTAGTTGTGATTCAAGCACCCGCGGATTTCACGATCGACGCAAACCCCAAGAATCCAAGTCCTCTCATAGTGAATCCTGGTCAATGTGGTAACATTAGCGTTTCAGTGCATTCAATAGGTGACTTCAGCGCACCAGTTAACCTGACCCTAACCAATCTTCCTACCCACGCGACCTCCAAGTACAAACCGAATCCGATTACGCCAACTTCCGGCGGCACGGTCAAGTCTAACCTGACCATTTGCGTCAACCCTGACGCGACGCCGAACAATTACACAATGACCGTTGTTGGAACTAGTCTAACATCAAGCCCGATCACTCATACTGTTGATGTTCTTCTGAGAGTTCCGAAAGCGTTACCAGGGTCGACAAATTCTCTCATCTATCTAATCCTCCTCACGCTTCTGTTTCTCGCGCTCGGAATTGGATTNNGTCCAAGCCCTGTACCGGTCCGGGTCGTTAGAAGGCGCCCGCTGGTTCAGTACGTGTTGCCCCTTCCGATGGTGCTATGCAGAACATGCGGCAGAATAATGCCAGTGTACTCCGTCTACTGCCCGTACTGTGGCCGGCCACAAGCAGTACTCCCTTCACAGCCTTCTGGAGCGCGGATGCAGGCCAGAAGAGGTGGAGTTGGGCGCAAAGTAGGAGTAGGATTTTTCCTATCGCTCCTGTCGGGAATCTTGGTCCTTCTCAATGGTGCCCTTTTGTTGGTGCCCACATTCTATGCAATTTGGTCGTCGGTATTTTGGTGGCTACCCAGCATAGGACCAATCTACGGTTTTGCTTTAGGACTGGTCATCGGACTGGTCCTTGTATTTGGTTCGATCATAATGCTCATGGGCAATGGTGCAATAGCGGACCTGCTCATATTCCCGTTCGCAGTGTTCA
>PMBQ01000180.1 GCA_003152955.1 Candidatus Bathyarchaeota archaeon | reverse complement strand
TGGGCAATGTGATTAAGAAGTTCGGCTGGGCGAGGGAGGGCATTGTTGTTTCGAGTAAAGTCTTCTGGGGTGGAGAGGGGCCGAACGAGCGAGGTCTTTCACGCAAGCACGTCTATGAGGCTTGTCGCAATTCATTGAAACGCCTCCAGCTTGACTATTTGGACCTATTCTACTGTCACCGTCCCGATCCCACCACTCCAATCGAGGAGACTGTCCGCGCAATGGACGACCTGGTTCACCAAGGAAAAATCCTCTATTGGGGGACTTCTGAGTGGAGCGGCGCTGATATCATGTGCGCGCACGCGATAGCTCGGCAATATGGCCTCACCCCTCCCCAAATGGAGCAGCCACAGTACAACATGCTCCACCGCGACCGCGTTGAGAAGGAATACCTGCCGCTGTACAGGGAGATAGGGCTTGGGACTACCATCTGGAGCCCCCTTGCTTCAGGGCTGCTCTCGGGGAAGTACAACAATGGAATCCCCTCGGACACTCGCGCCAAGCTCAAGGGCTACGAATGGCTGCAAGAGTATGTGATCACGCCTTCGAACATCGAGAAAGTGAAGAAGCTGCAAACCATCGCTAAGGAATTGAGTTGCACCGTCGCCCAACTAGCATTGGCTTGGTGTTTGAAGAATCCTAACGTCAGCTCTGTGATCACGGGCGCAACTCGACCGGAACAGGTTGTGGAGAATATGAAGGCACCTGAAGTTGTGCCTAAGCTGTCGTCAGAAATTAATGAGAAGATTGAGGGAGTCCTGGGAAATAAGCCGGACCTTGAAGAAGAGTGAGGCGTTATGCTCACGGTCAGTCGGCGATTGAGTCTAAGAGCGCACGGAGTTTCCTGAAATCTTCTTCCATCACTTTCCGCAAACTGAAGGTGTACAGTGCGGCGGCAGGGTGATACATTGGGAAGTAAGTTACTGACTGGATCTCGAACGGAATTCCGTGAAGTGCAGTCACAGACTCATCAGAGTCCAAGAATGCGCGTATCGCTGAATTTCCCATCGGACAAATTACCGCCGGGCGGATAAGCGCGACCTGTCGATCTAGATACGGCCTGCAGGCGGCGGACTCGTCTTTCCTTGGAGGCCTGTTGTTCGGGGGTCTACACTTTACAGTGTTGGCAATGTACACATCTTCCCTCCGCAAATCCACGGACTTCAGGAGGTCTGTGAGGAGCTTTCCGGCTGCCCCGACGAAAGGTCGACCTTGAAGGTCCTCCTGCTCGCCAGGCGCCTCCCCAACGAACATAACCTTCGTTGATTCCGATCCTTCTCCTGGAACAGCATGCTTCCTAGTCTCACAGAGACGACATTTGGGGCAGACGAGAACTTCGCGTGAGATTTTTTCTAGGGAATCTCCAGATTCCGTTGGCACCAATTCTCCGTTCTTAACTTAAACTCGGACTACTCTGTTGTGATCTCGGAAGCGCACGACATATATGCCCGTTTCTGCTTCACGTAGCGAACTCCTAAGATAGGTCTCACCCATGCCCATCACTGATGTCGCCAAGAAGCAGCTCGCCCAAAAAGTCAGGTTGCACTACAAGGTCTGCAGAAACTGCGGAGCCCGCAACCCTGAAGCATCAGATCGCTGCAGGAAATGTCACAGTAATAATTTGCGCCAGAAGAAACGCGAACTGGGAGCAAAGTAGCACCCGTTTCGATTTCGAGAGAATAACACACCCATTCTCCATCGCCGATCTGGCGTACCCTATTCAGCGTTTGCGCGGGTGACTCATGAATCGCCCATTTTTCGAGTTACAGTGNNAAAACAGAGAAAATCGTGAAAGTAGGGGAAAGGGGAAATCGGCGGGTTTACGCGATTCCCATTTGGGCTTTTGCTTCTGGGGACATCTTGTCAGGAGTCCAGGGTGGATCCCACACAAGGTCGACTTTGGCATCCTTCACGCCTGCCATTGCTTTGATCTTTGATTTGACTTCTTCAGCAATCATTCCGCCCATCATGCAGCCGGGGGCTGTTAGGGTCATTTTGATGCCTACGGTTTCATTGTCAACGTTGATGTCATAGACTAGTCCCAGATCCCAGATGTTGATTGGAATTTCTGGGTCGAAGCAGTCCTTCAGTACGGTTACGATCTCATCTCTTGAAACCATTTTACAGTTCACCTCCGCGCCTGAGCGCGTTCATCTTGCTTGAAGCAAGGCGCGTAGTCATCGCTATTAATCTTAGTCTGTTGTGTTTCAAACATGGTTGCATAGGCGGGGTCTTCACTCTTTCTTCTGTTCTGACCACGCTATCGGCATTTCACCAGGCATAGGCTCGAGCAGTTTCGTCGCATTCAGCCTGACGGCTCTGGTGACTTCTTCNNAATCTTCGATCTTCCCTTCATCAGCTAGCTTTGCGATCTGTGGGTCAATCTGAACGGCGCCGAGGAATGGTATGCCTGCTTTCTTGGCTGCATCTTGCGCTTTGCTCTTGCCAAATATCTCAATCTTGCCCCCGCAATGAGGGCAAATTGCGTAACTCATGTTTTCGATTAACCCAAGAATCTCTACCCGCGCTATCTGCTCGCTCAGACTCTTCGCCATGTTGATTGCTTTCGCAACTATCATTAGCGCCAGGTCTTGAGGCGTAGTCACAACGACCACGGCCTGTAGCGGGAGAGATTGAAACACCGTCAGCGGGGCGTCCGAGGTCCCTGGAGGGAGGTCCACGAGCAGGAAGTGTAGTTCTCCCCAGTCTATGTCAGTAAACATTTGTCGGATGGCACTGTTGACCATGGGGCCTCTAACAATTACAGGCATCTGGGGGTCGTCTATAATCAGGTTCATCGAGACTACCCTAATGCCCGTGCGAGTCGTAGCCGGCAAGACGTGCTTCTCCGGAGTGATCACTAGTGGGCCCTTGAGTCCGAACATTTTCGCAATGCTCGGTCCAGTAACATCTGCATCCAGTATGCCGACCTTGTAACCAAGCCTTGTCAGTTGAACGGCTAAGAATCCGGTTACAAACGACTTGCCAACCCCTCCTTTTCCAGACATTATCGCGACTACGTTTCGAATTCCTTTTCTCTCCAACCGGTTGATCCCCGGTGGCAAGGGGCTGGATCCTTGAGTCTTTGTTGATGCGGCCATTCCGGATTTTATTTTGTTACGTAGTTCTTCAAGTTCCTGTTTGGTCATGACCGTGGTTTCGACTTCAACATGTTTGATTTCAGGGAGTTTTGTCAGAGTTTTCTCAATGTCTTTTGAGATCGTTTCAGATAATGGGCATCCACCCATGGTGAGGGCGACTAGAACTTTGACCCTGTCGCCTTGAATGTCAACCTTCTTCACCATCTGCAGGTTGACTATGGATATGTGAATCTCTGGGTCAATGACTTCCTTTAGGGCGGCCATAACCTCGTCCTTTGAAACCACTTTTGCATTCCTCAGCTCGAAGGATCGATATCAGCGAAAGGCCGTCCATAATAACTATTGTCATAATTTGCGCTCGCGGAAATCTGTCTGTCGGGTCTCTGACCGAATATTCAATTCAACATCAGAGTTCATGTCAGCTATTGGCGGCGAGAATTCGCGCTAGGGTATTAGTCGTTCTGGGGTTCGGGGGAACAACGTAGTCTCTCTGACATTCTCCTTGTGGAGCAAGGACATGGTGAATCTTTCAATGCCCAAGCAGAAGCCTCCGTGAGGGGGGACCCCGAATTTGAATGGGTCCGTGAACCACTTCATTCCCTCAGGGTTCATCTGTTTCTCTTTCAATTGCTGCATGATCTTCTCGTATCTGTGCTCTCGTTGGCCGCCAGAAGACTGTTCCAGATCTCTGTAAACAAAGTCTACACTCCTAGCCCACTGGGGGTCGTCGTCGACACGCATGACGTAGAACGGCTTCACTCGAGATGGAAACCGGTTGATGAAGAACGCTTCACTCTTGTGCTTCTCCTGTACATATTTGCACAGAAGTGTTTCAGCTTCCTTGTCAAGCTCGCTGCCAAGTTGCAGTTTCTTTCCGTACTGCTCAAGGATTTCGTAGACATCAGGAAACCTCATCTCCGGAAATGGAGTCCTTGGAATCTCAACCTTCACATTCAGCAACTCTAACTCACGCGCACAATCCTTGCTGACCTTTTGCATTGCAGCGGTAACAAGCGCCTCCTCAACTCTCATCATGTCGGTTTCATCGTTCATAAATCCAAATTCGACAGCCATCCCTCGATGTTCGCAGAGATGGCGAGGTGTATGGGACAGCTCAGCACGCCAGTTCGGTCCAAGATCATAGACCTTGTCGAAACCAGCCGCAATACAGAGCTGTCTGTGTAGTTGCGGGTCTTGGCGGAGGAAAGCCTCCTTGCCGAAGTAGTCTGTCTTGAAGACCTCGGCACCGCCCTCAGACGTTCCTCCGAGTAGACATGGGGTGAAGACGTGGATGTAGTTGTTCTCGCTCAGATATTCCACCATGCCTTCAACAAGTTTGGATTGCACTTGGAAGATCGCGAGGTTTTCTCGTCTCCTCAAATCGATCACTCGCCAGTCGAGGCGCGCATCTAGATTCGAATCGATCTTCCCGGAAACGTCGAGTGGAGATGCGGCTTGTGTCTTGGCGATCAGCTCGATTCTGGTGGGGACAACCTCTGAACCCACTTTTGCAATTCGCTCCTTCACTGCTGCACCTTCGACTGCGATAACGTCCTCGTTGCTAAGGGTTTCAGAAACCTTGAGGATTTCTGGTGTTGCAGTCGATTTTACTATTGTGATTTGCGCGAGACCGCGTCGGTCTCTAAGCCAGATGAAGCGCACACGTGCCAAGTCTTTAACTTCATGAACCCAACCGGCCAAGACAATTGTCTCGCCTTTCGCAGCCTCAATTTGGTCGGTGTAATGTGTTCGCTTGAGCAATTAGAACAGCCTTTGATGGCTACCACTCGAATGTGGGCTATTAATTGCATGTGTCAGAGTACGAGCGATCAGGTTCTAAGAGGTCTCATTTGGGTTTCAGCAGTCTAGCAATTTCACTCGGCTTTAGCGCTATTCGCACACCAGCGCTTCTGAGGGCCTCGATTTTAGTTTCAGCTGTTCCACTTTTTCCCATGATGATTGCGCCGGCATGGCCCATACGTTTCCCAGGTGGTGCTGCTCGTCCAGCCACGTACGCAGCGATAGGTTTCGGGTAGTTCGTAGTCTTGATGTATTCTGCAGCCATTTCCTCAGCGTTCCCCCCGATCTCACCTATCATCGCAACGGCTTCTGTTTCGGGATCCATTCTGAAGAACTCCAATACATCGACGAAACTCAATCCCACCACAGGATCTCCCCCAATGCCAAGACAAGTTGATTGTCCTAATCCCGCAACGGTGAGGCTTGCTGCGATTTCGTATGTCAGAGTGCCGCTTCTCGAGACCAAACCAACATTGCCTTGTTTGAAGATGTGTGCGGGCATGATCCCTAGCTTGCATTCGCCGGGAGTAATGATTCCAGGCGTGTTGGGGCCAATTACAGTTGTTCCTTTGAGTTTGGCGACTTCCATGATCTGGATCTCGTCTTTGACTGGAATTCCTTCCGTGATGACAACTACGGGATTGAGGCCTGCGGCAATGGCTTCGAGCGCAGCGTCTCTGGCGAAAGGAGCTGGCACAAATATGATCGAGGCGTTCGCGTCGAATTGACTAAGAGCCTCTCTAATCGTGTCAAAGACGGGTATGCCGTAAGTCTGAGTGNNTGTTCCGTACTCGAGCATCAGCTGTGTATGGTAGCTGCCTTGTGATCCAGTTATTCCTTGAACTATGACCTTGGTGTCCTTTCCAACCAGGATTGCCATTTCACTTCACCTGTGAAACGAGTCCCACAGCCCGCGCGGCTGCCTCTTCCATGCTGTTCAGGGATGGTATTTGTGCTGCCGCTAGGATATTTCGTCCTTCTTCTTCATTGGTGCCAACCAGTCGGATCACCATAGGCTTCGATATGCCCATTTTTTTCTGGATGTCCAAGATCGCGCGGGCGACATCATCGCAACGCGTAATGCCTCCCATAATGTTAATCAGGAGAACTTTGACTCTCGGATTTGCTAGAACAATTTCAAGGGCCGAACCGATTCGTTCCTCGTTTGCCCCGCCACCCACATCACAGAAATTCGCAGGCCTCCCTTTGCTGTCCAGGATCATGTCGAGAGTTGCCATAACCAGCCCCGCGCCGTTGCCGATTATTCCAACTTCACCATCGAGCTCCACATACGCCAAACCCTTCTCTCTTGCTGTTACCTCAAGAGGCGTCATGTCAGGTTCGAAAGTTTTCATGCGTTCCAGGAATTCTGGATGTCTGAAAAGTGAGTTATCATCAAGCAGAATCCTCAGGTCCGCTGCGATCAAATCTCCATTCTGTGTCTCGATGAGTGGATTGGATTCGATCAGCTCAGCGTCATAATCGAGCACGATCTGGTTAAGCTTCATGATTATGGATGATAATTGGTTCATCTGCTTTCCAGAGTAGCCCAATTTCTTGGCTACGAATCTGCTCTCGAACTCTTGGAGTCCGATTAGGGGGTCGATTTTGTGGCGGGTTATCTTTTCAGGATTGGTTGCCGCGACTTGCTCTATTTCTACGCCTCCTTCGGACGAGCAGAGAAGTGTGAAACACTTTGAGGAACGGTCCACAACAATGCTGATGTATAGCTCACGCTTGCTCGCTAATCTCTGTTCGACTAAAACTTTCGCCGTTCTCTCTCCTTTGATAGTTATGGAGAGAAGAGATTCTGTAACCTGAGCCGCTTCCTCGCTGCTGGATGCGGGCTTGATTCCTCCAGCCTTTCCGCGACCAGCCACAAGAACTTGAGCCTTGATCATGCACGGTTGGTTCAGCTTCAGAAAAGCCTCTTTCGCTTCTTGCGCGGTTGAAGCGACTAGCCCTTTGGGCACGGGTACACCGTACTGTTGGGCAATTTGCTTCGCTTCGTATTCAAAGAGTTTCAATCGTGATCATCATCCGCCAATTCTTGACGGACCGAGCCAGTACGCTGGCTTGCTTGCGTATAAAATAGCCTTCCAGTATTGGCGAACGTTAGACGTGGAATTGCTAGGCTTTTGCACCGAATGCAAGAGCAAGCTTGGCCAGGGAAACTGATCCGTACTTCAGAACATCTTCGTCAACTTTGAACTTGGAGCTGTGATTTGGATAGGTGCAGTCCTTCTTGGGATTGCGAGTTCCGAGAAAATAGAATGTGCCTGGGGCTTTCTGAAGGAAGCGAGACATATCCTCCGCGCCAAGAATTGGTTTCATTTCAATCGTTCTCGTCCCCTGTATTGTCCGCAGGATTGTGAACACCCGCTCGGTGACCTTCTGATCATTGATCGTGACGGGATATGCATCCTGCATGAATTCAATCCGACAGGTCGCCTTGAAAGCCTTGCAAATCGATTTCGTCACGTGTTCAACATACTGCTTCGCCTGGGATCGCACTTTTTCGTTGAGAGAGCGAATTGTCCCCTCGAGCACCGCGTTATCTGGAATAATGTTGTCCTTGAACCCCGAGTGTATACTGCAAACTGAGACGACGAAGGGCTCCATTTGATCGATCAAGCGGCTCGCGACGCCTTGAAGTGCAGTTATCACCTGAGCGGAAACGAATATGGGGTCGATAGTTTTGTGCGGTTCAGATCCGTGACCGCCTTTCCCATTTATCGTAATCTTGAATGCGTCTGCGGCGGCCATTATTGGTCCCCCTCTCAACGCAAAGACCTTGGATTCTCTGCCGCCGTCGATATGCAGGCCGAATACGAAATCAACCTTGGGGTTCTCCATGGCGCCGTCTTCGATCATCGGTTTGGCCCCGCCCCTTCCCCCATGTTCCTCAGCAGGTTGGAAAAGGAATTTTACCGCACCATGAAGCTCGCTCTTATGCTTCGTGAGCAGCATTGCAGCTCCGAGTAACATTGCGACGTGTGTGTCATGTCCGCAGGCATGCATCACACCTTCCTTTTTCGATTTGAACGGAACGTCCACATCTTCTGTCACCGGAAGGGCATCCATGTCTGCCCGCAAGGCAACCACGTTTCCTTCTTTGGTGCCTTTCAGCAATCCAACAACTCCCGTGCCTCCGACGCCAGTCTTGACCGTGATCCCGAGTGATCTGAGCTTCTCCGCAACTAGCTTTGCCGTTTCGAATTCCTTGTATGTTAGTTCCGGGTTTGCGTGAATTTGTCGTCTGATCTTGATCATTTCGTCCTCGTAGTTTTCCATCTCAGAGAGTAAGGATGACATGGTTCTCATCTTTGTGTGGATGTGACTTATGTGAGTTTATGATCTAGAAACTTGGGCGCGGTTGATACATCTGCAGTCTGTTACCCTCAGGGTCCTTGAAATGCACATAACGCCCCCACTCTTCCTCTCCAATGCACTTCGGAAACTCCACACCCTTTACCTTAAGTTCGGCGTGGGTGGCATCAATATCTTCCACCATGAACACGCCGACCATTGCATGTGTCGCGGGAAGGGTAAGACATCATGCTGCCGATGACGCGTTTCAGAGAACAGTTCTAGCGCTGTTCCTAATTGAAGTTCGAATCGAACCCAATCGACGAGCGGCTCATAGCCCTTTTCAGGATGAATATGGCCCGCCCGTAAGCCCAGTGTGTCCCGATAGAACGTGAACATACAGGGGAAATCCCGGACTAAACAGAAGTACTCCAATCTTGCCGCGCATATCTTAGATCTCTATGATCGGAGTCTCGCCAATCGTTTCCATTAGAACCAATCTTCCCTGTTGCTCCTGATCTGAAATAACTGACTGATCATGCTACGATTCAATCCATCCGGCTCAGAACTGGGTCGAAACTAACGAAGTCTTCAAATATCCAATTTGACCTCGTGCACTAAGACCAAGTCGGCTTCGAGTTCCGCGAAGCCTGCTAAGCTTGTCCAAAATCCAGGCAGAGATGACAGTGAATGGTAAAAACAATCCTTGATGCATTTTGCGTCAAGTCTGGTATACTCTGCAGACGATGTGAGGAGAAACTGGCGAAAGGACAGATAACAGAGCTGGATCTCAAGGTCATTCAGAAAATGGTGGAATTGGAAAAAGCGAATCCCGTGCTCGAGGACGTAACGTACCACCGAACCGTGGAAGCGGATGACTTGATGGCGATCCTTGTTGACAAGAAAGATTTGCCCAAGCTACTTGGAGGCGGGGCTAGGATCGTAAGGGATCTTGGTGAAACGTTCGGGAAGCGGGTCAAGCTCATCAGCTACGGAGGTGACGATCGAGAATTTCTCGAAGACCTCTTCAGCCCACTCTCTATCCTGACCATAAACACAATCTGGATTCCGGATGGGAGCACGGAGACAAAGGTTATTCTAACCGGTCGCCAGCCACGTAATATGCCCGTTGACCCAGAAACGGTCCGCAAAATTGCCGAAGAGGTCAGAGGATTGGCTCTGCGCATCGAGTTCGAGCGTTGGTAGCCTAGTGAACAACTGTTGATTCGTGCCGTTCTCATCGACCTTGGCGATACTCTAGTTCACCTAAGCCGACCTTGGGATGACATCTTTCGAGACAACCTAGACTCCATATACGCCTACCTGAAGAAAGCAGGGCTGAATTCAGATTTCCAAGAGTTCGCGGAACAATTCATTCGCGAATTTGAACACGCCTCCGCCACTTCCCAGCTCTACAAAGTAGAAGTTCCAATGCAGGATATTGTCTCACAAGTGCTTCGTAAGCTCAAGCTTAAGGACCGAGAAGGGACTTTAGTACACAATGCGATAATGGAATTCTACAAGCCCGAAATAGCCGCTTGGGATCTCTATCCAGACACGATGGAAACTCTGGTCGCACTCAGAGACAACGGGCTCAAAATGGGTCTCATCTCAAACGCTAAGAGCGACTGGGCCGTGCGAGCGATTCTGGAAAAACACGATCTATCCAAGTTCTTCGGGGTCATTCTGACTTCGGCTGCACTTCGCGTCAGGAAACCAAGATTGGAAGTTTTTTGGAGGGCACTTACGGCACTGGACGCCAAGCCAAACACCACTGTCTTCGTAGGCGATTCTTTGCATGCAGACGTAATCGGTGCGAAAACTGCCGGAATCCGCGCAATCCACGTACTTCGAAAACCCGCGGACAATTCGCATTTTGTAGTACCTGATGTCACAGTGACAAGTCTCACCGAAGCGCTTAACCAAATAACTGCCTGGAATCACGCTTCCCTCGGGTCAATTCCCTCGGCGGCCTAGGCGACCCAGTGAGTATTGTCGCTATGTGACTTGTCAGGCTCATTGAACCATCTTGACAAGGGTATGATGCATGTTTCATCAAGATTTTGAACACGTCTGAATTGTCGTTCAACGACGAGCTTGACGTTTCTAATGGTTGCTCGTGTTCTCGGTTGAATGATCGGATGGAATCCCAGCCTGTCATGTCGCCATATCCCAAACCCCTCGACCTTGAAATGGCTAAAGTAGGGGCTTGACGTTACCCGATTTCGGTCAGCAACTAGAACAACATAGTTGAATCCCTTTGCGTATGAACGGCATTGATCGAAGCCTCGTCTAATGGAATCGGTTCGCGACTTATACTCAAACGCCCAAGTCTTGCCCTTTCAATGCGGCCACGTCCACCCAGCAGTGTTCTTCGCTTGGACAGAAAACTTCGTCAGGATGCGCTCTGTAACCCTGAGTTTGCAGATATGCTGTTAGTTGCCCTCTGGCCGCGGCGTAGCTCGGATGGTCGTTTGACATGCTGGTGCATTCGCTAGTGATGGTGGTTGTAGAATCTTTTCGATGCCTTTAGATCCTTTTGAGCTTCCTTGGGTGTTGAGTCTTTCAATCTACGCGACTAGTTCTAAGAGTTGCTAGTAATGGGCTAAGCGTATCAACATGAGTAAGGCTTCGGGCACAACGGATCGCACTAACATGCCGCCGAAGCGTAGAGCTTGGACCGCAGGGGAATGTTCTCGAACATGTCTCTCTGGGCTTCGCAAGGCATCCCTGAAAGATTTCAGTTTAACGATCGGGATTTCGATCGCTATTCGATAGGAATGAATAGTGCGTCCCATAATCATCGCGAAATCTCGGATGCGAATGAATTTAACTCGAAGAGAAGTGAAAGTGACAGAGTCATGCGACCGAATGCAATAGGGGTCGAAAAATGCTAACCTTCACCAGTATAGTCGAAGCCATATTCGTTGCCGCTCTCATCACGGTTCTTGTGAATTTCCGCTTTCTCATGTATCCGCTAGTTCCTAGACTGAACCCAGTTGTTCGGGCAAAGCGGCTCAGCTTAAGCGGCAACACGCTCTTCATTTCGGACTTGCATTTGACTTCAAATCAATCGTTCAGCTACGCTAGAGATTTGCGCAACTTCATTGAAACTAATAATGTGTCAAATCTAGTCATTGACGGAGATCTTTTCGACTCGCCCGAAGATGGACAAAAGATTCTCGGCACCTCACGGGCAGAGGGAGGCGTATTGAATACTCTCGGCCTGGAAGGTTCAGGTGTTAACGTGTTCTGGGTGGTAGGCTCTCCTCCGCATGACCCGGTAGATCTGGCAAACGAGGAAAAAGACCCTGGTGGCATCGCACNNGTGGTAGTTTGGAAGTGATGGTTTATCACGGTCACGACATGAGCAACAGAGGCGCCTATGGTTATTTGTGGGATAGGTTCGTATCCCGACTAAGTCTGGAGAGGGTGTGGAAGCGCTTTGCGAATGTCGACAAGACGGTTTGGGTTATCTTCGGTCACACCCACATTCCAGGCGTTGATGCGCGGAGCCGAGTCGCAAACTGCGGGGGGTGGTCGACTAATCCGATCGTACGCCCAAGCGGGACAGGGATATTCATTTCAGAGGGAGAAGATACTCCGAAGCTGGTCAGCATCGTATAGGAAGGGTTTGGTAGAGAGTGGGATTTTAGTTGGCTGACAAGATGAATCTGCCTAGGAATTTCGGATGGCTCGATCGCTCCAAGCTGGCGGGCTGCGGCAGGCCGGAAAGCGAATCTGAACTGAAGGCATTGAAGGAGGAAGGAATAGGCGCTATCGTCTCTTTGACGGGAACGCCTCTGAATCCAGATGCTGTGAGCCGGTTTGGCTTCGAATATTTGCATTCGCACCTTTCTGGAACACCGACGATTGAGCAATTGGACCAAATACTCAGATTCGTGGAGCAGTCCAACACCGCATCCAAACGCGTGCTCGTTCACTGTGGGGAGGGGCAAGGTCGGACCGGAACGGTTCTAGCGGCATATTTGATCTCCCACGGTCTTGGAGCAGACGAGGCGATTAGAGTGGTTAGGGAAAAGAGGCCCGGTTCGGTCCAAACGCTAGAGCAAGAAAATGTGCTCCATGAATTCGAGAAGGTCGCGAAACTGCCAAGGTAAATACTTGGTCTGAGAATTAGACAAGCCCAAATACACTTTCAGTGAGCCTAGCTTACTTGGGCACAAATGGTCCGGATCAAGCGTCTCGGGTATTTTCAGACATGCTATTAAATGAGAACGGGGCTGTTTCCACAAAATTGTACTAGGTGATCAAAGTGTCCCAAGGAGCATACGGCCACAGTTCAAATCAAATCCCAATAAATCGCATTGACAAATACGTCTGGGAAATCCCACAAGATCCGAAAGCAGGAATGCGCGTCCCAGGACGGATCTACGCTGATGAAGCGCTAATCGAAAAAATGCGAACCGATGCCACACTGCAACAATGCGCAAACGTGGCCACACTCCCCGGACTCTACAAGTGGGCCATCACCATGCCCGACGGGCATGAGGGCTACGGTTTCCCAATCGGCGGAGTCGCAGCTACAGACTACGAAACAGGCGTTATCAGCCCNNTAGCCGCAAGCGACTACGACGAAGGCGTTGTAAGCCCCGGCGGGATCGGCTACGACATAAACTGCGGAGTGCGGTTGATCAGAACGAATCTCACTGAGGGTGATGTACGTCCGGTTCTTGGAAAGTTGCTGGATAGCTTGTTTACGAATATTCCTTCGGGGTTGGGTAGTCGGGGAAAGGTGGGTAGGCTTTCGCAGGGGGATTTGGAGAAGGTCACGCGTGAGGGTGTCGAGTGGGCTGTTCAGCATGGATATGGGTGGGCTGAGGACCAGAAGCATTGCGAAGAAAACGGTTGCATGGAAACTGCTGATCCGGACAAGGTTTCAGGTGTTGCCAAGCAGCGGGGGGCTCCTCAACTCGGAAGCTTGGGCAGCGGAAACCACTTCTTAGAAATTGAGAAAGTAGACAAGATCTTCGACCTGCCTGTTGCCGAGAAGCTTGGAATTAAGAAGGAAGGCCAAATTCTGGTCCTGGTCCACACGGGGAGTAGGGGATTTGGTTATCAGGTCTGCAGCGACTACCTTCGAGTTATGGAACACGCCATTCAGAAATATGGCATCAAGTTACCCGATCGGCAACTAGCCTGTGCTCCGGCCAAGAGCAACGAAGTTGAGGATTATATCGGGGCCATGTCTGCAGCTGCCAATTTTGCTTGGTCCAACCGGCAGATGATAACGCACTGGACTCGCGAATCATTCGAGAAGACCTTCGGGAAGTCGGCGGATCAGCTAGATATGGCGCTGATCTACGATGTCGCGCATAACATTGCAAAAATCGAGGATCACGACATTGATGGAATGAGAAAGAGGGTTTATGTTCACCGCAAGGGTGCGACCAGGGCTTTTCCTCCGGGTCACCCAGCGGTCCCGNNCTAATACCCGGAAGCATGGGGACGGCCTCTTGGGTCCTGATCGGTGCACCAAAGTCAATGCAACTAAGCTTCGGAACAACAGCACATGGGGCAGGGAGATTCATGAGCCGAGCCGCCGCCAAGAGACGAAACCCAGCCAGAGCGGTCGAGGAGCTGCTGGCCAAGCGTGGCATCATGATTCGAGCAGAGAATTTCGGAACCGTAAGTGAAGAAGCTCCTGAGGCGTACAAGAACGTGGATTCGGTAGCTGAAGTCAGTCACCAGCTCGGCATAGCCACTAAAGTGGCGAGACTCGTACCTATTGGCGTAACCAAGGGTTAAGAGAAGCGTTCCTTCCGCGGACCGCGTTGAGCCCACTTGCAGGTCAAAACCCACTCAATCATTTCCTTCATGGGAAGGAGGCTTAACTTTTCAGGGTGTTTGGTCGCTCTGGCGTCTAGAATTCCCACAACCATTCTCGGCCATGTTTCTTGACTTTATAGTACAATATTAGAAGAGAGACAATTCCCACCAGCACCAGACTACTGCCNNGCCACAAACCGAGTAGGTAGAGGAAACCCCATCCGACGAGACCCATTCCGAGAAGCCACAACGCCAATCCTAAGGGAGGAGGTCCAGTGGCGGGGGGAACATACGCTGTAAGGGAGGATTTCAACGGTTCTATCGGCATTCTTTGGTTGCCTCAGACAGCCGATGATATGCAGGGGCGTGATAAATTGTTCAAGCTCGTCATGGGTGATGTGCAGAAGGTACTCAACGCAAGTTCCATAACGAAGCTGAGTTCGGAAGGAATTG
>PMBQ01000275.1 GCA_003152955.1 Candidatus Bathyarchaeota archaeon | reverse complement strand
TTCTGAACGAGTCCATCTCCATTTCCTCATCCTTTCCTTGGAACTCCCACCTCTTGCTTGTCAGGAACTCGCGAACTCTGGAATAGGTCATCGCTATTTTGAACACGTTTTCTACTTCCAAGACTAATGCCTCTCTCGATCTTCTGGTGCTACGGTGACTTTCGAACGATTCTGGAAACCTAGACCAGACTCTTGAAGTAATCGCATGTCTCTCCTAATAGTTCGCAAACGAGTGTTTTCTCTTCGTGTGTGGGTTAGGTGGTGCGCACACACACACTTCATGCAGGTGCTCGCTACGCTCACAGAAGTTTTCATTTGTTGTAATGTTGTGTGCTTGAGTTCTTGTTGTGTGTGCGCACCACTAATTCCACCACCCCCATGCTGTGAACTGTCTTTCGTTTTGAAGGATGGTCGTCATCTACGGTTGAACCTTGTAGGGGCGCATCATCTCGTTGTCTTCGTGGTCAACCATGTGACAATGCCAAACATAGCCTGGCCCCACAGTTGGGTCGAAGGAGTATCTGTTACGACCGGCCGAAGCTGCCTCAAGAGTGACGTCCTGTGGTGCCCAGCGAACTATGATGCGAGTGACTTGGCCGGGGAGCATCTTGAAGGTGTCCTTCCAGCCAACCTCCCACGGTCGCGGGGGTTCTGGTGCGTCCTGCAAGAATGGAGTTACGTCTGGGTTTCCTCCAAACGCTCCGGCAGCATTTGGTTTGTTATAGTCGAGTGGTGGACCATAGTCGGCGATGTATTTGCCTCCTGAGAACGACGAGTTGTAGAGATTGATGTATCCACCAAGGTTGCAATTCTGGCGATTCATCAATTGGAATTGAATCAAGTGTAAGTGTATAGGATGCGCCATCCCGGTCATGTTTACGATGTCCCAACGTTCAGTAGCACCTACTTGTGGAAGTTCCGAAAGATAATTGGGTCCGACCTGGACGAAGCCCGGTATTGGCGTGCCAGCTGGCGGTCTCATGCCTGCCCAAAGGGTGTTGTTTAGAATTGGGTGAATCGAGAGTTCGTTCAAAGTCAACATCCTGTATTTGTCGATGCTCACTCCTGAAGTAATTCCCCCTTTGCCATCAGCTAATCTGACCATGGATGGGGATTGCTGGTTACCTCCGCGGAGCGTGGCCCCGGAAGCTGAGGGATCGAAGCTAGTATCCCCTCCTCCCGTGACTGTTGTGCCCACGATGAATTTCATGATTTGCCCAACTGTATCTTTGAAGTTAGGAGGACCTCCACCTCCATTTGGGAATGGGCCAGGGGCATCGTTTGTCATGATTATCGTTTGTCCAGCAGCAGAGCTGAAATCAACAATTACATCTGCCCGTTCTGCTGGTGCCAGGAAGATGTTATCGACCGGTACTGGTTTGTCCAGAAGTCCACCGTCAGTACCGATGGCCCAAGTTCTCACCCCTGGGATTGTGAGGTTGAAGAACCGCGCGTTTGCTCCGTCCACAATACGGAAACGGTATCTCCGCGGCTCGACATTCAAGTAAGGCCATGACTTCCCGTTCACCACTACAACGTCTCCAAAGAATTCTGGTATCCAGAAAGGATGAGTACCCGGATTTGGTGGCGATCCGTTGAACCCTGCTGGTATCGAGCCATCTGCATTTGCTCCAGTGCCATCAGGAAAAAGTAGTTGACCGTTTTCGTCAAACATCTTATCTTGGATGGCTAATTCGATCTCATACGGTCCAGCGGGCAGGTTGAGTCCCGTGCCAGGGATTCCCGTGTCGTATTCGTCCCTGATGAAGTAGAATCCGAGCAAGCCTGCGTAGAGGTTAAGGCGTGTGACTCCGAGGGCATGGTCGTGGTAGAATAGAGTAGTGGCTTCCTGCTCGTTTGGATACGTGTAATTCTGCGTTACTCCTCCGTAGGTCCAAGCTGGTCCTTTCTTTCCGTATCCCGGCGTGAACCATGCGTCAGGTCCTCCGTCCGATGCCGAGGGAACTTCGGCACCGTGAAGGTGTGTCACTACCGGAATCGGTCCGGTGTATCTTTTCGTGGCTGCTGGGTTATCCATGGCGAGATCAAGTGGGTTCGCCCAGTGAACTGTTTGGTCTACAGTTAGGTGCTGCTGAAGGTACGTGTTAGTTAGACTGTTGACGTATGTCACTCGTAAAGGCGTGTGACGTTTGGCTTCTATGGTGAAAGCAGGGTAGAGTGGGCCGAATGTTTTCTGTCCGTCATTCACAGCGTAACCCCAGACATATGTGCCATTATTGTAGGGTTCGCCTAGTCGGTTGTAGAAGTTATCAGGGAGGATCTTCTGCTGAAACTCAAGGTTGTTGACGACCAGTTCTCTGTTTCTGGACGCGTCAACTCTGGTTCCGACGAAAGTGGGAACCGGATCTACGTATTTGGGGATGGCAGCTCCGCCTAGCGCAGTCTGTGACCCAGGAAATGATCCGGTTGTTGTTAGCGTTGAAGTGACAGTTGTGGTGAGGGCTCTGGGAATAGCAACTGGTGGAAAGACATACCTTGCCAAGCCTATGCCTTCCACAAGGCCAATTCCAGTAGCCACTAGTAACTTGAGGAATGATTTTCTGTTGATCCTCTTCGGAGACTTGTTAGCGCTCAATTCGGATCATGAATCGGTTGATGAAGATAATGCGGTACTTAACATCTACTTCAGCCCTTCTGGAGTGCCTAAGTGATGTATGTGCAAGCTCACAACAAGAACGAAAATGTGATCTTACTCGAATGAACCGAAAATAGCAAACACTAACAATTCAGATACGACCAGCACTAATGCATCAACCCACCCTCGCGCCTCGTTGTGATAGATAAAGACTTGAAGCACCAGATCCGCAGCTGCGAAAATCCCAAGCACAGTCATGACGTATCCTACGTTCTCAATATTCTTGTAAAAACGAAATTGACGCGGTGTCTGTTCTTCTACAACTGTCTCATTCCCAATCCCACGAACGGCCCCAGATTCTGGTCGAGAACTTGGAATAGACGTCTGAGCAGGTCCAAGCAGGAAGAAAAGTGAAATGAAGACGACCACAGATCCCCCAAGCAGCATGTTCACACCAATGAACTGTGACGTCATCTCACGAGCTCCAGGTAAACCGGCCGCAATGAAATCGAATCCGTAATCGATAAGCGCGAAGCCCACCACGACGCCAATGAATTGATAGAGCGTCCGTGAGTTCAATTCAATCCGCGTATGGCAAAGGAAAAAGTGGCTAATAAAATGCAAGCTTGGTGGATACTACTCATTGTCAAGATCAGCTCCACGTGATCAATTCGGACGAAACGGACTGCCTCAGGCTTCGCGCAGTACAACCAGTTGCTGTGGAGCAACTTGTTCAACCACCCAACATACGCCTTACCACCGACCGTAATGCAGCCATCCGACAATATGACATCCAGCAGCTCACCGATGACACCCGCTATGCGTGTCGTCTGCCTACCATAGACTGGAGAGGATACGAGATCATCGTATCCCTTTCCTTACTTTTTCTGTAATTCGCAACTTCTGTTGAGAAGGCCTGACTCAAGAGTCAGATTCAAGATCGACTACTTTCCACACCCAATTCGGAAGAGCAGATCGGACAGTGCACGGAGCCTTACCTGACAGAAGCGAACCATGCAAGCAAATAGCACAGATGTTGGGCGGTTCAAATGACCATCATGAATAATCTCACAATACTCGTGAATAATGTGTGTGCTACTACTAGTGCGCGCACACATAATGGTTCAAATCCCGTTGCCCGCACCATTGGACCGACACACACAAAACTACGACGAACATCCTTGTCTTGCTCTATCTCTCAAGGTCCTGCGGTTTTTGAAGTCCGTATCCAATCGATTGTTCTCTGTAATCCTTCGAGTAGGCTGATCTGGGGGGAGTAACCTAATACCCGCCGGGCTTTTTCGATACTGAAGCATTCTCGCTGACCTTCCTCGCCGGGTCGATAAGGTGCGTTATCTATTTTCGGGGTATGGATAAGATAGGGTTGGCAGAATCGTACACAGATCGTGGCGATGTCTAAAACTTTGTATTCTTTTCCGTAGCTGATTTGGAAGATTTCTCCAACTACTTTGTCGGCTGGGGCTTCAACGACTCTTCGCCAGGCATCCATTGTGTCTGATGCATAGCAGGGGTCACGCGTTTGAGCTCCGCCTTCCACGATAATATCTTTCCCTCGCAACAGTGCGTGAAGCCATTTGTAGATGAAGATTTCACGGCGCATTCCAGGCCCGTACACGATACCGTTTCGCATAATTACGATAGGTAGCCCGTAGCTTCGATGGTATGCCCAGAAGAGAAGTTCTTGGCAGGCTTTCGATGCGCTGTACGGATTATGGCAGGTCTGGGGATGCTTCTCATCAATTGGTAGATAGAGAGGGCGCCCGAAGACATTTCCGCTTGAGGCGAGGACGATCTTTTCGAGAGGTAATCCTTTCGCTGCTTCGAGAACTCCAAGTGTCGCAAGGATGTTATTTTCAACTGTCCAACGGGGTGAGGAGAAGCCCATCGGAACGTCGGCTTGTGCTGCGAAGTGAATTACTACGTCCACGCCCTGAAGATCATAAGAACGTAGGTCTTGGCAACTTTTCCAGTGATATTTCTTAAGGCTGTCGAGAACTTCGTCAGGTATTCCTGATTGTAGGGGGCCAATGATGTCTAATCCTGACACGTCATGGCCGCGTGCAAGCAGTTCTTTGGTTAGACCTACTCCTGCGAAGCCTGCGATTCCGGTTATGAGAACGTGAGTCATCTCGCGTATTCCTCATTCGCTTTACGCCAATGCGCAACAGAGCCTACGTCGAACCATAATTCATCAGAACTAAGAATGACTAGGCGTTTCCCCTGCTGAAGCAACTTTGGAAATACGTCTTTTGCTAGATCGTAGCAGCCTTGCAAGTCAGAAAGACTAGAGGTACGCATCGCTAGTCGGCCTGTCCAAATACCGTTTCCAGTAACGTGCTTAAGGTTTGGTTTTTCAAGAAAGCCTTGAACGTGAATACCTTTCGAGATTACCAATCCGAAATCTAGGTCAACCGAGTTCGTGATAGCGAGCGCCATGTCACCCGAGGACAGAAGCTCAAGTAATCCCCGGTAATTGGTATGAGTTAAATCGTCAGCATAGACGATCATGAAAATATCGCTGTCGATGAGTTTGCTAGCGTTAATGATTTCTCCGCAGGTTCCGAGGGGCTTTTTACTGACGCTGAACTTGACGCCGGTATCTCGAAGTTCATGGGCGAAAAGGTCTTCATGAGGTTCATTCACGCAGACGATTAGCTTATTGAAGCCTTGTGATACTAGTTCGTCAATTATCCATCTTATGCAAGGTTTGCCTGCGACTGGAATCAGTGCTTTCGGTACGACCTGGGTTGTTGGAGTAAATCGTGACCCTTCGCCGCCTGCAAGAATTAGAACAGGTGTTTCTAGTCTATTCCTTAACATTTCCAAGAATTCTCCAACTCGAGGATCGCTTTACGGTGCTTGAGAATACAACTCTTTTACGTCTTGTGAACTAATCCATCAAGTCTATCCATCAACTCCATCTAGTCTAACCTGGGACCAAACGCGAACAATGAATCACAATGGGAGAGGGAGAGAGCATAGCGTGTAGCCTGATAGTATTCTGAAGCTCGTATTCTGCCGTATAGGATTTTATTCATCGGCTCTAAAACGGTGAATTTGAACCGGGGGTTTGGCAATTTTGTGCGTGTATTGCGGTATTGGCATATTGCAATGTGAAAAATGCGTTCAGCCTAGAAGAGTTGCGTTCGCGCTGTTCGGTAAGTATCTCAGTTGTATCCGTCTCCTGATGGCGACTGGCAACATCTTAACACTCATCCTAAGTCCAAACATACGACCACGCGCCGCAAGCGGTCTTCCGTAAGCGATATCCAAGAGGGTTGCAGAGAGAACGATCACTACTCGGATCATACTCTCCATCAGAGGTAAATGAATTAGCGCGAAGCTCATGAAACCCTTAGTCCAGTGATATGCATGGATTTCTGATCCAGCTGTTAAAGTGGCGGAGTCCACGTGCGAAGCCGAAGCGAAAGGCACGTAGATCATCCTTATGCCACGTTCCTTTGCTGTGCGTTGAAAATCTGATTCTTCAAAATATGCCGTATAGTTTTCTTCGTCCAAAAGACCAATTCTCTTAAAGACTGAACGGCGGATCATCCATACGGCTCCGAGTATCCAATCGACTTGTTCCATTTTCTCATGAGAACAGGAGGGCACCCGCAACTTTCGAGTGTAGAGCTTGCCGGCCGCGTACTGAACAAATCGAGTCCCATGGTAGAAAACTTTTGGTCCAAAGATACCGGCGTCTGGTTCAGCCCTTGCAGCTCTAATCATGTTGCTGAGAAAGGAGCGATCAAGATTGACGTCATTATTCATCAGGAGCAGAAGGTTTCCATGCGATTCTCTAATTCCAACATTCATGGCCTTGGTGTAATGCAGGTTGACCCTGGACCTGATGCACCTGAACACTGGAAAGGACTGCGTGATGTACTGTGTGCTCCCATCCGTCGACGCATTGTCTACAATTATGACTTCAAAATGGGGATGATCCTGCGTATCTATTGCTGGAAGTGACTTCTTCAGCAATTGCAGGCCATTGTAGTTGACCATAACAATCGAGATGGAAAGGACGTTTCGCTCCTTGTCGGAGGTGAGGGCGGATGGAGACTCCAATCTGCTTCCTGCTGTTTTCAATTGCTCGGACGATGATTTCCATGCAGAGCTTCGGGTCTTTGAGCGCAGACGCCTAGCGTATTCGAGGCTTTTCTTGGCTTCATTTTGCCATTGGTTTGATTGCGCGAGCGACAACAATCCTAATCCCTACTACTCTTTTTTCTTTCCCTGTTTACCTCTTGTTTGCAGTGTTGCTCTCTACTGTTGGATTTGTGTTCCTCACGACGAAAAGGCATTCCCCTCTTTTTGGGTGCCTGCGCAAGTACCAGTTCTTCTATATGTGAATCTTAGAAGGCCATTCATCTTAGAACGGTTAAGCGAATAAAGAGCCTTACCTAGAGCAGGTCTCCTCCGCTTATGTTCACACCAACACCTGTCACATAGGCCGATTTGTCTGAAGCCAGGAAGAGGACGAGTTCAGCCACCTCTTCTGGGGTCCCAAGTCGCATTATCGGGAAAGACCGTTCGTATTGCTTAACTCTCTTCTTATCGATCGTACTCCGCACCATTTCGGTATCAATTAGTCCAGGACAGACAGCGTTCGCACGAATTCCGAAAGGACCACCTTCCTTTGCCACAGCTTTGGTCAATCCCATTACCGCATGCTTCGAGGCTGTGTAATGCGCCCCTCCCAAGGTGCTAGCGGTAAGCCCAGCAGTCGAAGAGAAGTTCACGATGCGTCCGTCTCGCCTCTTCATCATGTGTGGGTAGACCTCTCGCATGAGCAGGAAGGTACCCCGCACATTCACGTTCATGACTCTGTCCCATTCGTCGACGGTCATCTCATGGAATCTTGTCGGATACGAGATGCCTGCACAGTTCACGAGGATATCGATGTGCTTGAACTCCATTAAGACGGTCTTAATGAGTTTCCGAACCTGTCCCTCGTCGGATACATCACACAATTTGGCCTTGGCATCCACGTTTCTCCTCCCGAGTTCTTCAGCGAGGGTCAGCAACTTGTCCTTCTGTACGTGCGCGACAAGGACCAGGATGGCTCCCTCATCACCGAACCTTTCAGCTATCGCTCTCCCCATCCCTTGAGAGGCACCCGTTATTATTGCGACCTTGCCCTTCAATTCTTCACCATTCAACCATATCTATCTCCTCAGTCGTCCTTCCCAACTCGGACAGAGTTAATGGGGCTGTAAATAATGCTTAATCGCGCGTTGGTTTATGGAAAGTGGAAAGCTCAGAAAAAGAGAGAGTTAGCTAGAGGCTGAAAGAGACCTCTAGAGTAAGCCGTGTTGAATTAGGTCGAGTTCCTCACGTCCGATCCGCGTTGCTGATACCTGTCGCATCCAAGACGATGGTACAAATCTGGATGCTCGCACCATTAGAACCACACACAAAATAACGCCTGAACCACCGGTTCAATTTCTAGTGCTCGCACCAGTCATACCACACACACTTTTTCTTGACGACGAAAAGCACGACGGTTCAAATTCCGACGCTCGCACTAGTACCACACACAAAACCCACCAAACTGGCGGTTCAAATCACGAGATCCACGCCAAGAAAAGTGCTAAACGCAAACCCCTGAGTGACCGACTATTCCCCTGGCTCTTCTAGAAATCCCTTGGATACTGCGCAGTCCAAACGACAATGACACGTTACCCTCTTATCGGTTGGTTCCAATTTGTGCGGAGGGCAATTGTCTCATTACCTGTCTGGGCTCCCTCATATCGATTTTCTTGCCCTGATCCTCTGATTGTTTGCTGCCATACTTGTCAATGTGACAAATTTCCCACAATCGCTTTCTCTGCTTCTCTATACTGTATGCAGGCACACCTATGGGCAACAAAGAAATCAAGCGAAACCTTTCAGGTATGTTCAGAACCTCCTTGATTCTATATTCGACTGATTTCTTATCGTTCATATGACTCAATATTCCGACCCAATAGGTCGCTAACCCTAGGCTGTGCGCTGCCAGAGCCATGTTCTGCGTTGCAACTGCACCGTCTTCAATGAAGTGGTGCCGATCTTTCTCAGGATCTACACATGTTGCGATGATTGTGTGCGCTCCTTCTATTCCTGCATGCGCAGTCATAGTTTCCTTCGCTATCTCGACAACCTCCTGCTTCAATTTGCTGTCAGTTATGGTAATGAATTCCCATGGCTGAGTATTCGCATATGACGGCGCCCAACGACCCGCCTCCAAAATGGAAGTAATCTTCTCAGCAGGGATCGCCTCAGGCTTGAACTGATAGATACTGCGTCGCTGCATAATGGCATCCAGTACTTCATTCCCCATTGCTCAAACACACAACTCCGAAAGTGCATCAAAGTCGCGGACTTTGTGGTGAACGATGACCTTTCCCCTGTTCATCCGAAGAACTCCTCCGGGGTTACCGCGACTTCGTAGGTGTCTGGGGCAAATGGGAGTTTCAGTTTTGCCATTTCAGCGTAGAATGTTCTTCCAGCTTCGTTTAGTCGTTCGTACTTATCTACGTGGAATATGAAGAGAAGCGTACTTTGTTGAGCGAAGAACGGGCCCTCTATTCTTCCCGCGATCTTGGATTCGATTCTTGAATTGATCTCATTAAGTTTCGTCAGGTCGTTCTGTAGATCGTTACCTTGATAGTCGATTCTGACCAGAATGATCATGCAGTTCACTGCTTTGAGGATTGCTTGGCATAGTCTATCATGCCTTGGAAGTCGACGACTACAACAGGTTCGTTGCCGACAACCCAAGCGTCGTGGCCAGTTGGGACAAGTGAGACGTCTCCAGCCTTGAGGTCTCTCTCAGTGCCATCATCCATCGCCGCGTGAAGAATACCCGAAATATGGTACTGAAAGTGTGGGGCTTCACAACTGTTGGTCTTAACTACTGGTTTCAACGATGTTGACCATCGCCATCCAGGCTGGAAGACTGCGCGTCCTACCACGGCGCCACCAATCTTGACTAGGTCAAGTTTGCCTTTATCGAAATTACGAGACTCATCAGGAGTATTGAAGCTCTTTACTTCCATCTTCGCCATCAAAATCAACCTTGAGAGATAACTATACATCAGGAAGTATATATGTATTTGCACGACGACAAATCTTAGTTATGCCTGCCCTAAACCCAAAATAGGATTGTGCCACAACGATCTATGGTGATGGATTTGGCAAAAGAAATCACGTGTAGTCCTCTTTGCAGCCTCCGAGCTGTTCCCGCATCTAGTTAGGGGCTGCCAGATTTGGGTAGACTCTACATTGTACTCTCAGACGAGGTTGAGCGGCGACTGCGATTGGAGGTTGTGAAGAGACTCGGTGGGAAGAAAGGAGACCTTAGTGATGCGATAGAGACGGCGGTCATTGATTGGTTGAACAAGAAATCTAGAGATCGAACCTAGCATCATCCCGGGAGCTGTATCTGTCACCGTATACGAATTGTAATCGAGCGGGCGTGGTTTGCGTTTGGATCAGGTGAGAGGACTAGCGGTGATGCGCCAACCATCATTGTCTTGATTGCTGAGGCTCCCTCCGTCGGCACATGTTCCTTCAGTGGATTGTAGAATTTGCTTTGCGAGAGAATACATCCTTTGATCGTGTGTGTGCGCGCACCAGCTATACCACCACCATAGTCAACGACAACTCTTGGTCTGGCTTAGTGAATAGGAAACCATTTTTCTTGTTCAATCGGTATGCAATGGGTAGGTAGGTGTTCACTACAGAAGGGGATGAGCATCTTGGGGATCTACATCGCTCTTGGCGTTGGAATCGGCAATTTCTCATCTCGGAGAAAGAGGATGGACGATTATGTTCGTGAGACAAACCAGCGGCTGGCTCTACTGCCGACTCCGACTAGAATGGTCGACTGGTTTAATTCAACAGGCAACTTCGTGGTGCAGACACCAAGAACTAATCGTTGGGATATAGCTGCCGAACTGTCACTCGCCTTAGGAGTACCATGCACCGTTCTAACAATAGACGAAGCCACATTGTGCATTGCCATCGCAGACAAAGCGAGCAGCCCACCGCCTAAAACTGGAATTCGATGGACAAAGGGCATTGCCTTCAAGGTGAAGGGCAGGTTGTGCATTTTGGATCTTAAACCCACTACTCGTGCAGTATTCTTTCGCATCAACGGCTACGCAGTGGGCGTAAATAAGAAAGACCGGCTCACGAATAGCGGAGTCCTGGACAAGGATGATCGCGCCGGTGGATGGGGAGCTGTGTCAGATGACGTGTCAAAGGCAGTTGGCGGCATGTGGACTGCTCGCAGCTTGGTTAGAATAGAGAGTCTTGTCAAGATAGCGAATAAGCACATCGCCTAAGCTCTGTGTGTTATCGAGGATTTCTGGAGCGAAGCGAGCAGCGTGAAAAAGTATGTGCGTGCACCAGTAGTACCACCCACACCAATCAAACGTCGATGAGGTTTACTCACTGGTCGACGATAGAACGCTCATCGCATCGCAGGTGACAAATTCGTTCATCTTCCTCTTGCTCACTCCTCCCCATCCCACGACGGAACGCCCTGTGGTTGGTCGGCTAGAAGTGCGGTAGTAGGCCGCCTCCGCTGGGAACCCACCGTCATCGAGTCTCTTTGATTTCAATAGAGAGACAGCTTCGGCACACCTTTCATCGTCGCCGAACCCCGCCTCCTTCATCACCTTGAGACCGAAGAGGATGTCATAATGCCAGTAGCACGGGTAATGCAATTGCATGAACTTCGCCTTTATCACTCGGCCGTCCCTCTTGCGCTTGAAGAGTCTCCTTTGCAGGAAGTATTCTGCAGCTCGTTCGACTACATCACGATAAGACCCTCCCCCTGCGGTTGAACAATGGGCAAGGCCGCGGAGAGGCAAGAGACTCTCGGTGAAGGAAGAGGTATGTGCTCCCGGTCTCTTGTCACAGTTCCAACCTCCGTCAGGCCACTGCCATTCCAGCAACCTATCCGCCAACATCCTCGTTCTCTCGTCTGCCAGACCCAAGGCGTGAAGGTAGTACACGCCGTTGCCTTCCATCGATGCGTGAGCTCTGAAGAATCCGCGAATCTTGATAACCGGCCCAGCGAAGGTCTCGTGCCTTCTGACGTATTCCAGATGCCCCTTGGAGAAGAGCCATTCATAGACCTGTTCTCTCAATGGGATGAGAGACTTGTCACCACTCGGATAACCCAGATCAGCTAAAGCCGAAAGAACCCAGTGTGCGCCGTACCACTTGGCATAGGGATGCCAAGGCAGAATGCCGTTCTTACGCTCTGATAACAAGGCGCGGACTCGTTCGGAACGCTTCACTTCTTCCTGAATCTCTCGGGCGGTCCGTGACCCGATTGACTCGCCAAGCACTTCGGTGCGTGTTCGGAGGCGAATTGACGGTTCATTCGACTCTAGAAGCTTCTTGACGACGTTTTCCATGGATGATTCTCATAGCCGGGAACATACAAAGACAACGGTTGGAAAGTGAAAGGAGCAGGCAAAGCAAACCTCTTCGACAGATTAACTTGTATCGTCGTCGTTAGTCGTTGGAAAGTGGTGGTGGGTCTAATGGTGCGCACACACACTACGCCTCTCCTGTTAGGGGAAGTGTCTCCTAACAACCCCTCCTCCTAACGCACGTTTATCGTACGTGCGCGAATTGACTGCGAGTTAGCTCACTCAGCATTCAACCAGGATTGACCAAATAGAGGATCATGTTAGATTCTTTCTACATTTTCTTTGATGCCGATACGCTATTTAGTGCTCAAACCATAACAACGAATGAGGAAGCTGCTTTGGTGTTTTGTGAAAAATGTGGTACTGCGCTAGCTGCTGACACGAAATTCTGTGCCAAGTGTGGAACTCCTACCGGGCCCGCTCAGGCAACATCGACTGTGACCGGCCTCCCTCTGCATCCTGCGCCATCACAGATTCCGTGCACAACTGCGTTTACGCTTGCGGGGCACAAGATCGTGAAGGAACTCGGAATAGTGCGAGGATTGACCGTGAGAAGTAGAGGGCTTGGAGGCAGATTCCAAGCTGGAATCAGTGCCGTGGTGGGAGGCAAGGTTGAAGCCTTCATCGAAATGTGTGAGCAGGCACGCGGAGAAGCCATGCAACACATGATCGACCATGCGCGAACAATGGGCGGAAACGCGGTAATAGGGATGCGCTACGATACGACCGAGATAGCTGAAGGAATGGATGAAGTCCTTGCGTACGGGACGGCTGTTGTCATAGAACCAGTTTGAATCAGAGCGCTCATGGATGTGTGGTACTACTGGTGCGCGTGCACACACACAAATGACGGTTCAAATTCTGATGCTCGCACCATCACCAAATAACAGACTGTAGCAACGCCTGGGCAAAACGAAAATAGCGCCTGTGGCTAGGCTGCCAATTAAACACGATATTTCCTGTGAGGTACAAGACCTGCCGCGCATTCCGCTTCAAAATGATTCTGCCTTTGAATTTGACGGCGAGAAGTACAAGACCGCTTCCAAACATCAGAAGGAATGGGGTTCTAAGATCATTTCAGAACTGAAACTGAATGGAGGTGAGCATATACTAGATATGGGATGCGGAGATGGCATATTGACTGACCAGTTAGCCGAGCTGGTTCCGGATGGATTAGTTCTGGGCATTGACGCCTCTCAAGGCATGATAAACAGCGCAAAGAAATTGACGAAAACCAATCTGCTGTTCAAACTCATAGATATCACGAAGATCGGGTTCGAGAACGAGTTTGATTTGATATTCTCAAACGCCACACTACACTGGATAAAAAACCACAACGACTTGCTGCGCAAATGTTACTCGGCGTTGAAAGCGAACGGAACGATCAGATTCAACTTCGCAGGAGACGGCAACTGCTCCCAGTTCATCAAGGTGGTCAGGGAGGTTATGCAAAGCCAACCATACGCCCAATACTTCCGCAATTTCGATTGGCCATGGTTCATGCCAACCGTAGAACACTACCAAGACCTCATGAGAAAAACAGAATTCAGAGACCAAAGAGTCTGGGAGGAAAACGCAGACCGCCATTTCACCACCCAAGAAGAAATAACGAACTGGATCGAGCAACCCAGCATAATCCCATTCATCAGAAACATCACGAACGACCGGACCAAGAAAGAATTCACAGAAAACGTTGTCACTAAAATGATACATGAGACACGCAAAGACAACAACACTTTCTTCGAAACATTCAGACGCATCAACGTCATTGCAAAGAAATACGACCAGTCAGTTGTCCCATAGGACTACCCGCATCGAAAAACCATGGTTCTAATTTGGATGCTCGCACCAGCTATACCACACAAGAAAATAATCGGAACGTTGCAGAATAGTAATCATTTCCGATTTACATAGTCTCTTTCGAGCGCTGCCACAATTTTGTCCCAGACTTCGCAAGTATGCTTTGTATCTTGTGCCATGGTCGGCGCATTACGTATCTTGTAGTGTTCGATGAATCTCATGTCCAGTCTAGTCTTTCGAGGCCCAAGCCTCGTCAGCAGGTAGTCGCCTGCCTCGTCATCCTCATCACCCATGAAGTCTAGGTGCCAAGCCTTTGGAGGGTAGAGTGTAATGACATTAACACCACTTCTGGGTTTGCCCCCACTCCTATACTCCGAAATGTAAATCACTCGATGCTCCGTCTTTAACAAAATCTTTCGCTTCGCCTTTGAACCCGTTATCTTGGGGTCGCTTTCGCGGTAGTCTGTACACCAATCATAGACAAATCGAAAGGGGGCGTCAATGACCTTCGAAACATGAATAGCGTGAGTCTTGGCATACGCTCCGCTTTTCAAGTCTAATGTCCCTGTGTGCAAGTGGTGCCTCGGCGGTATTTACGATTGCGCACGATCACGATTGTAGCTCCAAGAAGGAGTTAGGGTCGCTCAGGTGACATTTTCCAGTTCGCTTTTTCTTGTGTGTGTATCAATGGTGCGCACACGCACGAAAAACGGTATAAACGTGCCATAGCGTTTCTGCTACACATGGCACCGGCAAGGTCAGCCCTGGTTTTCTTCGTCGGAGTGATCGTGGCGCAAGTTACTACGTACTACATAGCTGGGCTGATAGCATTTCTAGGGCTGGGTTCGGCTCAGTACTATCCGCCCTCTCCAAATGCGATTAGCTTTCTTCGGGAAGTTCCGCCGTTCTCAGTGACTATTCCAGCCGCGATTTTGCGTGCGCTATTGTTCGGGTTGGTGCTCTATCCTTTCCGTGCAAGAATCCTCGAACTGGGGAGGGTTTGGGGTGGGTTGTCCGCCTCGGCTGTGATATTTGTTGCAGGCGAAGTAGCATCCTCGGGTGGCATCATTGAACGGGCAGTCTACTACAAACCTCTTCCCATTGGTTTCGTTCTCATCACTGTTACGGAAATACTGATTCAGGCTCTTCTCTTTGGGCAAATCCTTCTGT
>PMBQ01000340.1 GCA_003152955.1 Candidatus Bathyarchaeota archaeon | reverse complement strand
CAATAGCAAAAAGATTCTATTCTCGGCTAGGGCTTGAGTTCTCGAACGATCCGCAAAAAACACAAATAGACTATATTGAAAAATCCAAGAAGCAGCAACCCGAGCAAATTCTTGGTCTGTGATCGTGGCGGTGCGGACCATTAGGTCCACAGTATTTTGAATTCACAGTTCTGTCGCACTAATAGAGAAACGTCTCATTTTGAGACTTTTGTAGCGAGGAAGAAAAAGCAAAAACTGAGGTAGATCGTCGTTGGCTTCTGAACTCGTTTTCTTACTTTGTTCGTAGTTTTTCCGTGTATGCGTCAGCTAANNTGCCGAGCTTGAAGACTAGCCAGAGTGCTGCGGCGATGACTACGGCAGCGATCACGGTTCGAATGATGAACAGCAGGCCGATGACTGGATGTGCCATTTTGTTTACACCTCTTACACGAAGCGAATCGGTTCGTGATGAAAGGAATTGTGGGTGAATCATTCACTATCATTCAGTGTCAGAAACGAGCTAGGACTATCACGATGAGGATGAATCCTATGATGAAAGTTGACCAGTAACTCCGCCGAGGATTCTTGGGCCACACATATTCGTCGAGAAGCCCCCAGAGCCCACGCCACATCATTACTACAGCGACCACCGCCACCAAGTAAAGAAAAACCATCGTAACTGCAGCCATTTCAATCTCCATCATTTTGGCCAGGATACCGTATCTTGGTCTTTAGGTCAATTTGCACTCACAAAGGCGAAATCCAGTTTGCCACCTGATCGGATGTGGATTGAAAGCGGCGAAAATTAGAAAATTGAAAGTGACTGGGCGGCTCAGCCAGCCTCCGTCGTTTCGAGTAATCTCCTTCAGCTATTTCGTGTTCTTGGCTTGAGTAGTTGGCCCTTCCGACAGTCTCCCTTGGTAACTTGAGTGAGATTGGGATAAGAAAAAAAGTGGCCGTTCGTAATAGCCCGCAGGGAGATTTCAACCACAATTCTCGCTTTGCTAGACCCGACAGGACAGGCGTGTTGCCTGGTCTTGAGTACGTTTAATCGTAGTCTATCCGGAGTAATGTCTCATTTTGAGACCATTTCGATTTGTAACAAGTTGGGTTTGGCCGATTCAAATTCTGGTGCTTGCACGCGTTCCAAGTAGTGCCTTGAGTTCACAAGTCTGAAAAAGAAGCACCGCTTAACTTGAGACATTGAGAGACGGGCTGCAAAATGGAAGTAGCAAAAGGTATCCATCTTATACCGGGTGTCAGAGGCGCAAATTCATATCTCATTCATTCCCAAGACGAAGCCATAATCGTGGATACTGGAATGCCTGGGAACGAGGGGAGAATTCTAGATTACGCAAGAGGCTTGGGCATCGAGCCTTCATCAATAAGCACCATAATTCTGACACATCCAGACATCGACCATTCGGGAAGCGTTGCAAAGCTGAAGGAGCTGACGAATGCCAAAGTCGCTATTCACGAAGCTGATGCACCCAGGCTCTCCGGGGAGAAGAAGCTCAAGGAAGTCAAAGGTGCCATAGGGATTATTCTAAAGGTCATGGGCGTGTTCATAAGATTCAGTCCGGTCAAACCAGACGTGCTCTTGAAAGATTCCGACAAGATAGACGGCGTGACGATAATTTATACTCCGGGTCATACTGATGGAAGCGTTTCAGTGTACATTCCTGGCGAAGCCTTGCTCGTCGGGGATGCTCTTAGATCAACAGAAAGCGGATCTCTTAGGCTTCCTCCAATGACCCTTGACTTGGAAAGAGCGGAGGAGTCGATCAGGAAAATCTCGGTATTGTCCTACGCCTGTCTTCTACCCGGTCACGGTCCCCCGATCAAGCCTGACGCCTCCACGAAGGTCAAGCAATTTGTGGACGACCGCTTCCATGAGCCATGACGGGATTTGCGATAGTTCCCATCAATGGGTCGGAAGCTAGCCACAACCGCGGTCGTACCGTTTCAATACTTTGGGCAACACGTCGATTAGATCAGAAGCTATCATGTGGAACCCTTTCTCCTTATGGGCTAAATCTCCTGCAAGGCCGTGGACGAATGCGCCTGCAACGGCTGCTAGGAATGGGTCTACTCCTTGCGCAAGGAATGCTCCAATGATTCCTGACAAAACGTCACCTGAACCGCCTGTTGCCATTCCAGGGTTCCCTGTGGGGTTAACTCTTGTTCGTTTTCCGTCAGTAATTACTGTGTCGTGGCCTTTCAGCAAAAGTACGCATGAATGCTTCTTGGCGAACTCAATACAAATGGGACCTCTCTCCCGCCACTTGGACGGAGCATCCATTCCCGAAATGAAGCTGAATTCTCCTGCGTGAGGAGTGATAACTGTGCCTGCTTGCCCGAGAAGCTCGATTCTGCCTCGAATGGCTTTTATCGCATCTGCGTCAATGAGAAGCGGCTTGTTCATCTCCGTCGTTATCCTTACGATTTCGGGAATCACTTTCTCTGTTCTGGGATCAAGACCGATTCCAGAACCCAACACTACAGCATCGGCCTTGGTGAGAAGCTGAGTGATCACATTAACATCATCCCCCATGACCACACTGCCGGTGAGCGAGTGTACGATTAGATTCGGGGAATACGATCTTATTGTTCCCGCGACCTCCCTAGGTGCTGCAATCAAAGCTAATCCTACTCCAGTTCGAAGGGCAGCCATGCCTGCTAAAGCTGGAGCGCCAGAATAAACGTCGCTGCCTCCAATGATCAGAAGATGCCCGAAATCTCCCTTGTGAGAGTATAAGCCCCTGGGCTTCACGGCTCGTCTAACATCGCTTGGACGGGAGAACGGTGAATATACCATGTTATCGTCTCGCTACCACAAGTTAACTTGTGTTGTGGTTATAGACTTCTGATGACTCATGTAGTTTATTGGTTGTCATCGATAAAGCTCTCATAGTGTCTCATCCATGTCACACCCACGTGACTTGTCGATTAGGATTCTTTGAGATTCGAGCGAACGAATCCCTGCCCTAAGGGAGTTTAATTTGCCCGCACTTGAGGAAACGTCTGTGTGGATCTACTGGTGCGCGCAACGAAATTTGAATCCGTCATTGTGTGTGCGCACCAATGATACAACACACACCAGTCGGCAAGCAAGTTGCGTGATCCTCATCGTCCGGAGCTAACAAACGTCACCTCCATTCCAAAGCCTTGAACTCGTACCATCCATATCTGAGTCGGTACCAGTCCCCATATCAAGCCTCATACCCATCTTCGCAAAACTCGCAGGCATATCGTTAAACAAGATCTCAAATGCATGTCTTGAACAGTCAATCGTCGAGCTGTGGTCTCAGCAGTGATCGCAGATCGATAGTTTCCAGATTTGGGTTTAGTTTTCGATCCAACACTATTATTCGGTTGTGGTCGTAGCGACCATTCGCGAGTCTCCGAAGAATAATTGACTCAGCCTTGCCACGACCAATGTAGGTCCCGGCAGAGTAATGCAGGCTAAACCCGATAAGGACTATGAGAGCATAATGGTAAGAAGTGGGCGCACCTGCCCAGAGAACGTTGTAGAAGATTCCTAGCAGACTGACCAGTATGTTGAGACCGATAATCGATCCCAATACACCCGTTAGAAGAGTTGAATGAAATGGCCCTGAATTGATGCCGATAATCTTGAATCGCCTAAAATATGGAAGGGCGATCGAAGGGACCAGACCTGAGATCAGAGTGACCGCGATCAACCCGGGAGTTAGCCGGAGCGAAAATAGAACACCGCTCGCACGCTGAGGAGTAGCAAAGAAGTTCAATGAATGCAATACCAATCGGAGCATATCGGGCCTTGTACTCGGGGCCCTTGACGGGTCAGCAATGTAGATGTCCCATCCTAGGGCGATCGACGTGGAGAACAATACTAATGGCAGGTAGATTAAATGAGATTTCTCGATGAGGACCTTTCCGAGGTGCAAGGATTTTTCATTCTTAGGTCTGATCACCTGCTTCGTCTTAGTGAGCCTCGCAGTCAATCCAGCTATGCTTAACGAGCATATGCCGCCGAGGAGTACGATTGACGCATAACCCAGGCCTATGATCAGAAGCCCTCCTATTGACGTTACGACTGCTATTGACGTTACGACTGCAAATGGATCAAGGCCAACAAACGTGAGTTGGGGGATTGAGAACGTTGAAACCGCAGCGACAGAATACGCGACGAATCCTAGGATCAGTGGTGTGGCCGCATCGATGGCCGCTCCACGTTCGGTAAGTTTTCCCTTGTTCTCAGTTTGTTCAACCATTCTCGGAGTCATTCTCTTCTCCCAGCAGACTGGTGTGTGGTGTTCGTCAAGTCCTTTTCTATTGTGTGCATTACAGTTAGACGTCCGATCACGATGACTAGTTAGATTGCGGCTGGGCGGTCCGGCTCATTGAATTATGACGCCTGTGAAGAATGGCTCGGATTGGAATAGTGTTGGAAATCATGCGGTGCACACGGCAATCGACGAAACGACAATAGAATCCTAGGTTTGGCATCTGTGCCGCTATTGCCCTGATGCATGGCAAACGTTTTGTACCAATCAATCCACGTTGCGTCAACCATGAAGAGGACCACAGGGTCTTCCCTGATCATTCGAGCTTTCAGCGT
>PMBQ01000251.1 GCA_003152955.1 Candidatus Bathyarchaeota archaeon | reverse complement strand
AATACCCAGCTGTGGACACAGGAACCATCCTTGGGAATTTTCAAGCTCTACCCTGACCTCTGATGGCTGGTTTGACGCAATTGGCCTATTTCAGAAGCAGCGGCCTCGACAAATTCTTATGAATTGACGCCCCAAGAGCTCACAAAATCCTACTCTATTCTCATCTAGCAGCAATTACCCGCCGCCCAAAGTCGACCTTACGAAGGGCGAAGAGTTAGAAATACTTCAAGAGAAAATTCTTCGCTTCGGGCCGTTTCTCCAATTTCTGCAGAATCCTCTCAACTAACCATTTTATCTGATTATCGAAAGCTCGCGTGAGAAACAGAACGATGAAGAAGCTTCCGGCAGATGCCGAAAGGACATACAGCAACTTGGAGGTCTTAAGGAATGATATGATTACCGAGAACATCAAAGCGCCAAGAAGGCCCATCAGTATCGATCTGACAATGAAGTAAAGGTGCAACTCCTCATTCTCACGTTCGCTCATACGCTGTATTCAACACTGGTAGCTTACTTTCTTTGCGGCACTAAGAATAACGAGTCCGATCTGGCTCTGTCAGTCATCATTGTCAAGATTCCTACT
Source organism: Candidatus Bathyarchaeota archaeon (assembly GCA_003152955.1). The sequence continues at coordinate 5,160 of PMBQ01000251.1, read as the reverse complement.
AGCCGTGCAGGCACCAGTACAGGCGTGGAATATTGTGGAATCACTCTGTTAGAACCTGGTTCCTGGTGGTTCCACGGAATTATCCTGTCCCAGAGTTCAGCGGATTTGCGATTGTAACCTTCACAGCCCTCGCGGCTTCCCTCTACTTTCTACTGAAAAAGACCGCCCGCAAAGATGCGGGTGGGCACACCCTTGACCTCTGAAGGAAACCCTGCTCTACATGTCCGCCTCGACCCTCTACTGGCCACTCGGCCAAGAGCCCATGCCCTCGGTAGAAATGTGACTGAGAATGAGTTGGCGAAAGTTGTCTTGGGCGAATATGTGAAGCAGGCAGCTGAAGAGAGGGAAGGGGTCCCTGCAATGCTGCGGCACTTGTCACATCGCTCTTTCTATTGCAGCGCAGGCGACACTGATTGCCAGGAAAAGATAATCCAATCTTAGCCTTCCGAGCCTTCAGAAAAGAGGACGCTGCCCCACGTCTCTTGGCCCGAAGGAACAACAAACCGGTTACGATGTAAGGAAAATTGGCGGAGCGAGAGTATTTGCAGAAACAGAGGGTGTTGAACACCTTGTCAACCTCAACCGCCTAACGAAGCAGTACATAACGCTCGCTCAACTGGCTAAGCATACCATCAAGGTTCCCATGAAAGCTGAGAACTCAGGGCTCGGCGCAGGCAAACGCGACGACCTCGAGAACCTCACTTGGAAAGCCGTCCAAGCAGCAGTCGACTACAGCAAGAGAGAGGAAAACTCGCAAAGGAAGTTAAGGAGCGCCGGAAAGCAGAAACCCACCCCGACGACCAAACAGGCCTACAGAAACTTGACCCGGCAATAGTTGCAGATCCCATAGAGTTCTGCCGAATATGCCTGAAGTTCAACCCAACGCACTACCAGGAGAAACTCCTCACAGACGAGAACAAACGCATCTTCGTGTGTTGGTCCAGGCAGTCCGGCAAAACAACCACGCTGGCAGCGCGAATGATCCAGCGCTGCCTCCAATACCCAGGGACCTTGAGGTTGATCGTGGCGCCTGGGCTTCGGCAAGAAATGGCAGTAAAGGCGGGTTTGTGTTCTTTCTGATTGTTCATCTAGCAGGTATACCTGAACTTGTTTACTTGCACATGAAAAAATGCTGGCCGTTCAAGTCCTAGCGTTTGGTTAGAGCAGCAGAACGGGCAAGAAGAATTCTGATGTCTGACCTAGATGGATGATTCATCCACAATTCCCTTTATTATGAATGCAACCTGTGGGGTCAGGGCGAGAGTGAGATGAAACGTTCCTCTATCGTTTGCATTGCGCTCATGCTGATGCTCGTTCTTGGCATGGGGTCTTCGATCGTAACCCCCGCTAGCGGTACCTCGAAGATTCAACATCTCATCTTTGTCATTCAGGAGAATCATTCTTTCGACAACTACTTCGGAACGTACCCGGGAGCGAACGGATTTCCTTCGGGCCTCTCAGTACCCTTGGACGTTAACAATACTGGTCTTGGTAATGTTTCACCTTATCATCTCAATGTAACTGAGCCAATCTTAATCGTTGGCGACGAATTACCGCCAGGAATCAGTGATCCCTCACAGCTGAACGAGACGTTAACCGTAGATCCTGATGATGTTGGAAGCGGGTCCGTAAGCCCTTTCCCATTTCCAAATGAGAGTATCGCGGGTGATCTGAGTCACGCTTGGAGTGTGGCGCATATTGACTATGATAATGGTAAGATGGATGGTTTCGTGACGGGCGAGAAGAGTATCAAGACAATGGGGTATTACGATCGGAACGATATTCCATACTATTGGGATTACGCTGACCATTACGTTCTGGATGACAACTTCTTCTCATCTGAAATGGGACCGAGTTTCCCTAATCACTTGTACATTGTTTCGGGAGCTAATGGACCGACAACCCTCACCCATCCGTGGATATTGAATGGAGGCATCATTAACAACCCGGAGCCTGCTTACAGTTGGAATGAGATGCATCTTAGTTGGTCGACGCTTGCTGAGGAAATGTCTGGCGCCAGTACTCCTTGGAAATGGTACGACGGGGGCGTCAGGCCCTTAGCTCCCACTATTTGGAATGTGCTCCCCTTGTTCACATACTTCCAGGACCATCCTCAACAACTGAGAGACCATGTGGCAAATACTCAGCAGTTCATTTCTGACGTTCAAAATGGGCAGCTTCCAGCGGTTTCATGGATAATTCCCGGCGCATGGTTTCCACCAACTTATCCCGCGATCTGTCGCGGCGTGATGACGAGTGAACATCCGCCTGCGAGAAGCGACTGCGGGATGGACTACGTGTCATACCTAGTCAATCAAGTTATGAACAGTCAATCTTGGCAGTCAACCGCGATAATCGTTACGTGGGATGACTATGGTGGGTTCTACGACCACGTAAAACCACCCTACATCGATCAATTTGGGGAAGGTTTCCGGGTTCCTACGCTGGTCATTTCGCCCTGGGCGAAGTCTGGATTCATTGACCACACCCAGTACGAGTTCTCATCAATGTTAAAGTTGGCTGAGGACAATTTTCAATTGACCACTCTGGGGTACAGGGATAGTCTGGTGAACGATATGATGGGTTCCTTCAACTTCAACCAAGCACCACTCCCAGCACTAATAGAGCCAGCCACCTTCGTCGGCCCTGCAAGCTCAACGGTGACGAGCAGCGCAATGACGACAACTGCAACGGCGACCACAGTAACAACGACAACGACGCAAGTCATACAGAGCAGCAGCAACCCGACGTTATACTATGCTCTAGCGACGATCGTTGCAGCGGCAGCAGTTACAACTGTAGTAGCGGTAAACTATCGATCCAGACGGAAATCCGCAAGCTAACCAAACCCTCTAACATGCCAGAAGTTCACTCAGGCAATTCAGAACTGTCCTGTGAGAGGCTCCACACCTGCAGTGCCCCCCTTTTGAAAATGAAGTGACCCTCCTTGAGTGACAGAGGAACGAGTTACAGCAAATAATCGAAAGGCAAGTGGATTTAATCAAGGCTGATCTCCAGCAGGGCTTGATCGCGACTCACTGTTGCAGCTGGAGCTGTACTCCTTCCACATGGGCTTGCACAATATTACTTCTGAAAGAAAGTATTGTCTTACCCGTCGACAACATGTGAGCTAATCTAACTGCACGTATCCTTTGGTAAGTTGATAAAGAATGAAAGTAGGAACTGTGGGACGAGCGCACAAGAAAGTGGAGACCAAGAAAATAAGGAGTGATGACAAATCCTACTACGTCTATCTCCTTCTTTGTAACGACGGGAGCTACTACACGGGCTATACAAACAACGTAGCCTCAAGGTTTGAAAGGCACAAGAAAGGACATGGCGCACGATATACCAGAATGCGCAGACCGAAGAGAGTTGTTTACGTAGAAGAATGCAAAACTCGACGTACCGCAATTAGGAGAGAGCGACAGATAAAACGACTTAGTCACAAGGAGAAGCATGACCTAGTATCTATTCGCCCTCGCACAAACTCTGAATTGACCGATTAGTGAGAGAGTAATTTCCAGTTCTCAGTTTCCGATATTTTTGTGTCCACCCACCACGACCGACTGAGAACCATGAGAGGTGAGCAGAGCATACAGAGGCGAGAAAAAATGAATTCTCGCCCGATTATCGGTTGCACGGATAGACTTGAGTTATCGATTCTGTAGGCGTATGGCTCTGGTTACTGTGATCTCATGAATATTCTCGCCATGTCGACCCGCATTTGGCGCACCTGAAGAATTGGGTGGAGGATTCATCGCCTCCACGCGTTTGTACAAGCCAATAGAAAGCTTCTCCATGTCCGCATTTTTGGCACGTGACTTTTGCTGTCGGAAGAGTCTGTATATCCTTGTCTTTCTTGCCGATTACCACGACAGATTCCTTGGGTTTTCCAAATTCCTGCACCGTTGGAAGTGCGCGCTTAGTTTCTTCCCCGCATTTCGGGCATGCAAGCACTACAGTCTTTTCCTTCTTCGTTGGAATAAGCGCTAGACCGCATTTGGGACAAAACTGCATCCTAGATAACGACCGAATTGCGCCATGCACCCAGAGACGCATTTAACCCTTCCTTCCTCACCTCGGCGAAATCGTGCTGAAGGAAATTCCCAGCTTCTGCGATGGCACCGCCTAAAACTTCCATCTCAAACCAGAAAAGAGGCGCATCTAGCTCTCGTCTAGCCTTCCCCATCAACTTACACGCACAATGGATAGACATGAAATCAGTTCTTATAGTAGACTAACCTCTATCATGGCAGTATACTGGAGATCTTACCTGCGTGGATGATGGGTGGGCCGTAAAGCTCGTGCCGATTATCGAGGCTAGTATTATCTTTCGTATAACTAGAAAATAGGGACGGTGGAAAACGAAATGGGTTATGAGAATAAAAGTTACGGTGCCCCGAGGCAAATGACGCAAGTCAAATGCTCCGACTGCGGCGCAGACACGCAATTGCCGTTTGTGCCAACAACGGGTAAACCGGTCTACTGCAGAGAGTGCTACCAGAAGCACCGAAGATACTAGACAAACGTCCTAGGACGGACGTTGACCGGAATTTCCCTTTTTCTTATCACACAAACCCCCCTTAGACACTGGGGCGGGTTTCGGAAAAGCGCCGCCTGCCGATTTTCTATGAAAACCCTAAGCTGGATACGGTCTTTCTGGGAGCCGAACATTCGTGAAATGTCGACGGACACGATTAGCTAAATAATAGTTGATACGAACGAATTGACGTATTGTGGAGAGATTCCTGAACTTGGTGGAATGGGTTAATCTCTATTGTGAAAAGTGCAAAGCTGAAACCAAACACGATCTAGCTTGGGAAAGGAAGAAGCAACTAGTCGGCAAACCTTACCGCGATGCAAAGTGCACCCGCTGTGGAACTCACCGTAAATACGAAAAACGATGGTGAAACTTCGCAAAACGGGTCGTATCACCCGGAAACATGCGAGCTGTTTATCTTCCACCAACTTGGTATGGTAGTCTCGTGATACAACACACCTAGAATTAAATCGGGGTCGGGGATAATGCCCAACGTTAACCGAAACGTGAAATCCCCAAAACCAATGACGCACGCCCGGAACGTCATATCGCATTTTCGGACTGACTCCCCATAATCAAGTTGATGAGCGTTCGCAACTCGCATCTCAAATGACATA